>JBDKKH010000158.1:0-7363 GCA_039796215.1 Verrucomicrobiota bacterium | reverse complement strand
GCGGCGAACGAGTCGAACTCGGCGCCGAAGAGCGAGTCGCGCTGGGTGGCCCGGGCGACGCGCCCGTCGAAGAGATCGCAGATGCAGGCGAACAGGATGAACCAGACCGCGTTGTTGTAATGTCCGGCCCGGCCGGCGGCGTCGAGGGTGGTGAACCGCGCCTCGATGCAGTGCTTGATCGAGAGGAAGCCGCACAGCATGTTCCCGGCGGTGAACAGGTTCGGCAGCAGGTAGATCCGGGCGGCCTCTTCGGGCGAGGCGTACGGGGGCTTGGAGGAGGGGTTGCTCACGGTCAGGATTTCGGGGGTTCGTCGAGGTATTTCCAGAACCCGCCTTCTTGTTCGATCCGGGCTTCGTCTTCAGGAAAAGGGAGGTGGGAGCGGAACGCGAAGTCTGCGTAGGTGTGACGGTGCAGGACGTAGTGGGCCATCAACGAGCCTTCGGCGGCCTCGAAATAGATGCGGAACTCACCGACACGGAGGCGATGATAGGTATGGCCCGCCCGTCGCACCGTACCCAGCTCCGAGCTGCCCCGCAGAAGGTCGTCCGGCGTCAACGAGGTGAAAGCCTCGACGACCTCCATCTGCTCCAGCGTCGGCAGTTTGGCGAGCTCGCGCATCGCCTGGTCGCTGAAGTTTACTTGATACATCGGGACGCGTCAGCAAACGGCTCCCGCCGTCGTTCGGCAATCATTCAGTTCGGCGCAGCCAGGTCGCCACGAGCGAATCCGCCTGTTTTTCCACCAGATCCAGCACTTTTTCGAAATCGTCACCGTCGCCATGGTAAGGATCCGGCAAGGCTCGGTCGCCGAGGAACAGCTTCAGGCGGCCTTGGTATTCCGCCGGACAGCGACGACGCAGCTCGTGGAGGTTGGCCTCGTCGGCGGCGAAGATGACGTCGAACTCGACGAAGTCGCTCGCATGCACCTGCCGGGCGCGCAGCCCCGTCAGGTCATACCCGCGCACCGCCGCGTGCCGGATGGAGCGAGGGTCCGGAGCGTCTCCGATGTGGTAGTTCTCCGTGCCCGCGGAATCGAAGCGGATGGGGAGCCCCGACCGGCGTGATTTGACGCGCAGGACTTCTTCCGCCGTCGGGGAGCGGCAGATGTTCCCCATGCAAACGAGCAGGACTCTTCGAGGTCGGCCCAGGTCCGCCATGGAATCAGACTTTGCCGCCGAAGCTTTGGTGATCGTCGAGGTCGAGGACGTCGAACCAGCTGACGATATCCTCGCGCTTGGCGCCGGCCGGGGTCGCAGACTGGTATTCGGTAAGCTTTCCGCGGCCCGAGGGGCCACCGGGCGCCCGGGATTCATGGAAGGCGCTGAAGGCGGCGATTTCATAGGCTTGCCGAGGCTTTTGGGCGTGGGCATGCAACCAAGCGAGGATTTCACCATCACCTAAGCCTTTGTAAATCTGTGCTTTAAGCGCATCCGCGTCTATTCCAAGGAAGTCCAGGACATTGCGGTCAAGGGAGCAACCATAGGTATATTCCCCATTTTTACCGGCTTGGGTCGCCCGGGCCTTATCAATCATGCGGGGCAGGATCACCAGGCCTCCAAGGCGGACGCGGGGGCTGCGGGGAGGGTGTTGGGTGAGATCGTAGAGGTCGTGGGCCATAGGGCTTAAAATACTACCCTTCCCCCTGGCATCTGCAACAAAACTGGCCGGTTTGAGGGTTTGCCAAAATGTCACACCTGCTTTTACTATCCTGACGATGGCCAACCTCGCCGCCAGCCTCGCCTCCCATCCCCTCACGGGGGAATGCTTGCTGGGCTGTGCCGCGGTGTTCCTCTCGGCGGCCTTGCTAGATGTCTGGACCTCCAAAGACGGCAGCGGCAGCCGGTCGGCTTCGGGGCTTTGGCTCCTCCGCGGCGGCTGGGTCCTCCTGACGGCGATGCTCGCCTATCAGGGGCTGAGGTCGCACACCTTGCCGGTGAGCAGCCCGGCGGAGGTCTTGCTGGCGATCGCCTGGGGCGTCTCCGGTCTGGCGCTGTTCTTAGACCTTACTTTCAGCCATCGCCTTCCGACCTGGGCGATCGGCGGCGCGACCGCGGTCTGTCTTCTCGTCGCGGCCAAGCTGGGCGTCGTGGTGCCGTCGCCTGACGCCGGCGACAAGCCGCTCATCGTCATCCATGTCGGCGCAGCCGTGCTCGCTTACTGTCTGCTGGGCGCGCAGGCCCTCAATTCCGCCGCCTACCTTCTGCAGGACCGGGCGCTCGCGCGTCGTCGCTTCGGCGGCTTCTACGCCTTGCTGCCGGCGCTGGTGCCGCTCGATCGCATCGGCGGGCAGCTCATGGGCGCCGCGGTCTGGCTGCTCGGGCTTTCGATCGTCATCGGCGTCACCGATTGGGCGCAACGCGACCTCGCGCTCGTGGCGGCGCCCAAGCTCGGCGCGGCGCTGGTCACCTGGCTGGCCATCTTGGCGATCACCGTCCAGCGCCGGCGTCATCGGCTGGCGGGCGCGCATTACGCGCGCGCATCGCTCGCGGTCTTCATCCCGGCCCTGATCGCCCTTTACCTTTCGCTTCCCGCGGCCCGATGAGCGACGACTCCCGCACCTTGGTGGCGCTCAGCGCCACGCACCGCACCGCCGGCCTCGACGAGCGCGCCGCGTTCACCGTGCCGCCGGGCGGAGCCGAGGCTTTCTATGCCAGCGCCCGCCGGCTGGGCTTGCACGAGGTCGTCCTGCTGGCCACCTGCAACCGCCTGGAGGCCTACGCCGTCGGCGACGAAGCCGCCGCGCTGCATCTCCGCGCTTCCTTGCTGGCCGCCACCGGCGCGGCGCCTGACGTCCTTGACCGGCACTTACGGCCGGTGCCGGGGCTCCAGGCGGTCGAACATCTCTTCGGCGTCGTCTCCGGACTGGAGTCGCAGATGGTCGGCGAAGCCGAGATCGCCGGACAGGTGAAGGACGCTTACGCCGACGCGCTGGCGCGCGGGATGACGGGCGCCGTCCTCAACCGGATCTTCCAACGCGCCTTCCAGGCCGGAGCCTGGGCGCGCACCCATACGGGGATCTCGCAAGGCCAGGTCAGCCTCGGCAACGTCGCCGTCGAACTCGCCCTGCGCGTGTTCGGCTCGCTCGGCGAAGCGCGCGTGCTCGTGCTGGGCACCGGCGAGGTCGGCCGCCAGGTCGTGCAGGCGCTGGTCTCTCGCGGCGCCTCGCAGGTGTCCGTCGCCTCGCGCACGTTCGAGCATGCGCGCGGGCTCGCCGAGGAATTCTCCGGCGCCTCCCTGACGCTCGCCGACGCGCTCCGGCAGGCGCACGCGCACGACGTCATCATCGGCTGCGCCACGGTCGAGCGCCCGCTCATCGACGCCGAGGCCCTGCGCGCGCACGTGGTTCGCCGCGAAGGCCGGCCGTGTCTCTTCGTCGACCTCGGCGTCCCGCGCAATTTCGACGTCGCCGCCCGGGACTGCGAAGGCGCCTACCTCTGCGACCTCGACGACCTCGCCGAGGTCTCCAACGCCAACCTCCGGGCCCGCCTCGCCGAAGTCACGCGCGCGCGCGCCGGTCTCGCCGAGAAGGCCGCGCGCGCCTGGGGCGCCGCGTCGCGCTCCGCCACTCCCGAAGCCTGAACCATGAAACCGACCGTCCTCATCGTCGACGACGAGAAGAACATCCGCGACGGGCTGCGCGCCGCCTTGGAGGACCGTTACGAGACCTTCGTCGCCAAGGACGCCGCGGAAGCGGCGCGCCTGATGCAGGACGTGCCGCCGGACGCCGTCCTGACCGATCTCCGCATGGCGGGCGAAGACGGCATGGCGGTGATCGAGCGCGCGCTCAAGCTCCCGCACCAGCCCGTATGCATCATGATGACCGCCTACGGCGACGTCGACACGGCCGTCCAGGCGATGAGCCGGGGCGCGTACTGGTTCTTCCAGAAGCCGGTCGACCTCCGCCAGGTCGAGATCGTCCTCGAGCGCGGCCTCAAGGCCCGTTCGACGGAGAAAGAAGTCGTCACCCTGAAGGCCCGGCTGGACCGCAAGTTCTCGCTCGGCGAAGTCATCGGCTCGTCGGAATCCCTCCGGCGTTCCATCGAGCAGGTCCGTTCGGTCGCGTCCTCCAACGCGACCGTGCTCCTGCTCGGCGAGACCGGCACGGGGAAGGAATTGTTCGCCCAGATGATCCATCAGGCCAGCGGCCGGGCCAAAGGCCCGTTCATGGCGGTCCATTGCGCGGCCATCCCTGCCAACCTCCTGGAGTCGGAGCTCTTCGGCCACGAGAAAGGCGCCTTCACCGGCGCCAACGAGCGGCGGATCGGCCGCTTCGAATCGGCCGACGGCGGCACGCTCTTCCTCGACGAGATCGGCGAGATCGACGCCACCACGCAGGTCAAGCTGCTGCGTTTCCTCGAGACGCGCGCCGTCGAGCGCCTGGGTTCGCACCGTCCGGTGGCCTTGGACCTGCGCCTCGTCTGCGCCACCAACCGCGACCTCGCGCAGATGGTCAAGGAGGGCAAGTTCCGCGAAGACCTTTACTATCGGCTGTCGGTCGTGCCGTTGCGCCTCCCGCCGCTGCGCGACCGCCAGGACGATATTCCGTTGCTGCTGACGCACTACCTCGAGCGCTTCGCCAAGGAGAACGCGGCCGCCCCGGCGCGGTTGTCCCCGGAGGCGTCGGCCGTCCTGGGTCGCTATGCCTGGCCTGGCAACATCCGGGAGCTGCGCAACGCCTGCGAGAACCTCGCGGTCCTGCGGGCAGGCAAGGTCGTCGCGGCGGGCGACCTGGATCCGCGTTTCGCCTCGGCCGCGCCCGCGGCGCTCGCCGCCGCGAACCTGCCGGGCGCCCATGGCCTCGATCGCATGCAGAATGAGAAGCAGTTGCTGAAGCAGGCCTTGGCGGCCGCCGCGGGCAATCGCACCAAGGCCGCGGAGCTCATGGGCATCTCCCGCCGCACGCTCCACCGCAAACTTCTCCAATGGCCGGAACTCGATCCCGGGCCTGACTCGCCGTGAGGTGGTTGCTCTGCTGCTGGGCGCTTGCCGCCGGAGCCGCGGACATCGGCGGGTCCGACCTGCTCGGCCCCGATCTCGTCGCGGCCATGGTCCGTTCCGTCGGCGCCGCTGACGCGGATTTCGGCGGCACCCTTCCCGCCCGCCGGGCTTTCCGCGAAGGCCGCCTCGGCGCGGCGGTGCTGTTGCGACGTCCGGAGGACGCGGCGCCGACGGCGTCCGGCGCGGAGGTCTGGGAGTGTCCGCTGGCCGCGGCCGTCGTCGTCGTCTCCGCTCACGCCTCCAACCGCTGCGAGCGTCTCACGCTCGAGCAGCTCGCCGACGCCTTCGCGCGCGACGCTCGTTCCCCCGCCCGGAATTGGAACGACCTCGACGCTTCCGCCCGCTCCGAACTCATCTCCCCGGCGGTCTGCTCGCCCTCGGGCACGCTCGTCGGCGAGATCTTCCAAGGCGTCGTCCTGGCCGGCCAGCCCTTCCGTCCCGACATCCGTCAGCGGATCGAGCCGGCTCTGGCGGCCGACCTGCTGGCGGCCCGGTCGGGTTCGCTGATCTTGCATCCGCGGGTCTTCGAGGCGCGCGGGCGCGTCATCCCGATCGCCGACGGCCGGCCGGGAAGGTCCGTCACCGCCTACGTGCCGGACGACGCCAATGTCCAGAACGGCGACTACCCTTTGCAGCTCCCCTTGGTCTTATATGTCCGCGCGGATCGGGTCGGGGCCCTGCGCGCGGCGATCCGTTGGCTGTGTTCGGACGAGGCCGCCCGACTCCTCGCGAAGCAGGGGCTTTATCCGGCGGCCGCCTCGACCCGGCAGCGTTTTGTCCAAAGGCTTGACACTCGCTGAGCCGTTTGGTCTGCTCTCGGTCCAACGCGCGCGTAGCTCAATGGTAGAGTACCACCTTGCCAAGGTGGCTGTTGCTGGTTCAAGTCCAGTCGCGCGCTCCACTTTAAACTGGAGCTAAAACCCGCCGAAACCCGGCGGGTTTTTCATTCTCTCGACTCAGGCAGGATCACGACCACGCGCAGGCCCTTCGGTCTCGCGGGTTCGGCCGAGACGGAGCCCCCGTGGAGCTCGGCCACTTGGCGGACGATGCTCAAGCCCAGCCCGCTACCGCCTGCCCGCCTGGATTTATCCGTCCGGTAGAAGCGATCGAAGAGGCGAGGGAGGTCCGCGACGGCCACCCCGGCGCCATCGTCTTCCACGCTCAATTCGATCCCCTTCGGATGGTCGCGTGTCGCCACGACCAGGCGCGTCATGCCCGCCGCATGGGCGAGCGCGTTGTCGATGAGGTTCTGCACCAGGCGTCGCGCCTGGAGCGGATCGGCCATGCCGCCCTCCTTGGCGGCGAGCCGTAATTCCAGAGCGACCCCCGCCGCCTTGCAGCGAGGCCCGAATTCTTCGGCGACCTCCCGGGCGGCGACATGCAGGGCGCCCGGCTCGCGCCGGATCTCCTGGGAAGTCTCCAGGCTGGCCAAGGCGAGCAGGCCTTCCACCAGGCTCTGGAGGCGGCCGACGGAGCCCACGATCTTCTGGGTGAAGCGGGCGCGGTCTTCGGGCGACATGGTCGCCTGGTCTTCCGCGAGCGTCTCCGCGTAGCCGCGGAGGATGGTCACCGGCGTGCGCAGGTCATGCGAGACGTTCGTGACGAAGTCGCGTTCCATCGCCTGCAGCCGTTTGAGCGCGGTGACATCGGCGAGCACGAAGATCGCCGCCTCTTCGCCGAAAGCCTCCGGGTCGGTACGCGCGCCGGCCGCCTGGATCCAGATGTCGGACAAAGGCGCCCGGTTCAGCAGGATGGTCGCGCGCGCATCGCCTTCCGCGCGGACGCGACGCACGAGCTCGATGAAATCGGCGCTGCGGACCAAGGGCACGACCGGTCCGCCCACGTCGCCGTCCGTGAGCCCGAAGAGCGCGGCGGCCGCGGGGTTCGCGAGGCGCAGACGGTCCTGGGCGTCGACGACGAGGACCGCGTCCGTCAGCGGTGCGAGCAAGGCTTCCATGCGCCGGCCGGCGGCCGCGCGGTGTTCGTCCTCGTTCGCCGCCCGATGTTCGATGGCCGCGAAAAGTTCTTCCAGCCGCAGGATGCGCACCAGCCATCCTCGCGGACGCGGCAGCGCTCCGTCGCCGCGGAGCGCCCGCCGCGCCCAACGGAGGTTCGCCGCGAGTTCCGCGAAGGCCCACAGATGCGCTGCGCCGAGCGCGAGCAGGAGCATCCAGGGAAGCCAGTTCATCACGTCGTGATTCTGCCGCGCGACGACTTCTTCGCCAGCGCAAAGCGGTTCAGCCGGTCACGCGGTAGCCGACGCCGCGCACCGTGTCGATCACGTCGCCCGCCGGCCCGAGCTTCTCGCGCAGGCGGCGGACGTGCGTGTCGACGGTGCGCGTCTCGAGGTCGGGCGAATAATTCC
>JBDKKH010000157.1:0-3522 GCA_039796215.1 Verrucomicrobiota bacterium | reverse complement strand
TGCCAGCCGGTCTGCCAGAGCTGACGCATGCCGGCGTCGACGATCGGGTAGCCGGTGCGGCCGACCTGCCAGGCGCGCAGGAACTTCTTGTCGGGCTGCCAGGGAAATTTTTCGAACTCCTTGCGGAGCGGACGATCCGGAGTCTCCGGGAAGTGGTGGATGAGGTGCTGGGCGAATTCCCGCCAGCCGATCTCCGCCACGTATTTGTCTCCGCCCAGGACGCCGAGGTGTCCGGCCGCGCGGACCGCGTCCACGATCTCCAGCGGTGAAATCTGGCCGAAGTGCAGGTAGGGCGAAAGCCGCGAGGTGCCGTCGTTCTTGGGGATATCGCGCTCGGTGGGGTAGTCCTTCACCGGCGCGGCCACGAAGTCCTTCAGACGCTTCTCGGCGCCGGCGCGGGTCGGATCCCAATGCTTCGGGAACGCGGTGTCCCACTTGATCTTCGGGAGCAGGCCGAGCTTGGCGACCTCGACGGACTTAAGCGGCTGGGCGAAAGGTGTGAGCTTCTTCGGGGCTTTGAGCGGGAGGCCGAACTTCAGGTTCGCGAGGCAGTTCTTCCAGAACGGCGTGAAGACCTGGAAGGGGTTGCCGGCGAGGGTCTTCACGAGGTGCGGCTCGTGCAGGAGGTTGCCGTTGAAGGATTCGGCTTTGAGACCGGCGTTACGCAGCGAGGTCTTCACGCGGGTATCCCGCTCGATGATCAGGGGTTCATGGCGCCGATTCCAGGTGACCAGTTCCGCGCCGGTCTCTTGGACGAGCTGCTTGAGCACGGTGAGCGAATCACCGGTGCGGATGACGAGCGGCGCGCCGGCCTTGGCGAACTGGTCGGCGAGGTCCGTCAGCGCATGGTGCAGCCACCAGTTCGACGCGCCCCCGGGCTGCCAATGTCCTTCGGCTTCCGGGTCATAGATGAAGACCGGGATGACCGCACCGCCATGCTTCACGGCCGCCTCGAGCGACGGATTGTCGGCGAGACGAAGGTCAAGGCGTAGCCAGACGATGGCAGGTGAGGACATGGGGTGAACCTAACGGCCGAGAGGCGGAGTGCAAATGTGAGAACTGAATAGGGGTAGGGGTAGGAATGCATGAGAGGCTCGGTTGGCCGGAAGAGAGCCAGGATGAGTTGATCCGTTGATCCGTTGATCGGTTGGTCGGTTGGCCAGAATTCTGAGGCAAATCAGCGCTGAGCCTCCGAGCCTCTGAGCCTCCGGGCCTCTTTGTTCACCCCCATGCCCGCTGCGACGCCCTCCGCGCTTCGCGCTTACCAAGCGTAGCTCTGCTTCTTCTTCACGCGGCGGGCGAACTCGACGAGGAGCTGGACGGACTGTTCCACGACGTTGAGGTCGACGACTTCGCCGGGGGTGTGCATGTAGCGCAGCGGGATGGAGAGCAGGCCGCAGGCGACGCCGCCGTGGGCCATCTGGATGGCGCGGGCGTCGGTGCCGGTCGGACGTGATTCCGCGCCGATCTGGTAAGGGATATCGAGCGCCTCGGCGGCTTCGACCATCTGGTCGTAGACGAGCGGATTGATGTTGGGCCCGCGCGCGATGATGGGGCCGCCGGAAAGCGTGAAGCGGCCGAACTTGCGGTTATCGGCGTCGGGGTGGTCCGTCGCGTGGCCGACGTCGACCGCGATGGAGACCTGCGGGTGGATGCCCTGGGCGGCGACCTGCGCGCCGCGCGTGCCGATCTCTTCCTGGGTCGTGGCCACGGAGACCACGCGGGCGGCGAGATTCTTCTCCTTCGACAGGCGGCGGAAGGCCTCCATGCAGACGTAGGCGCCGGCCTTGTCGTCGAACGCGCGGGCCACGCCGATGCTGCCGCGGAGGATCTCCGGTCCGTCGGTGTAGACGGCGGGGTCGCCGATCCGGACGATCGCGAGGGCGTCGGCGCGGTTGGTCACGCCGATGTCGATCCACATGTCATGACGCTCCGGCACGCGCTTGCGGTCCTCGGGCGAGAGCAGGTGGACGGCGCGCTTGCCGGTGATGCCGAGCACGGGACCATTGCGGGTGAGGATGTGCAGGCGTCGGCCGGAGGGGATGATCTGGTCGTGGCCGCCGAGGAATTCGAAGTAGAGGTAGCCTTTGTCGTCGATGTGCGAGATGATCAGGCCGATCTCGTCGATGTGGCCGGCGAACATCAGCGTCGGACCGCCGTCGCCCGTGAGTTCGGCGATGCGGTTGCCGAGGGCGTCCTTGGAATACTTGTCGGCCGACTTCTCCACGTGGTCGTCGATGACTTTCTGGGCCGCGAATTCGTGGCCGGTCGGCGACTTCGCTTCGAGGAGTTCCTTCAGGAATTCAGGGTAGCCAGGGGACTTTTTGGACATGGAAGAAATCTACCTGTTCGGGGCGGAAAGTCGAGCGAGGGCTCGATGCCGAGCCCTCGCAGGGGACAAGTGGGCAAGGTGACACGTGGGCATGGGGAAGGGCCCAAGGGGAGACCGGGAACCGGAATGTTAGCTTGGGGTGTTAAGCCCCAGCCAATTATCCGGTCTCCGGTTTCCCTCTGAGTTGCCCGTGTGTTTCCTGCCACCCGCCACCTGGGGCCGCCACCTGCCACCCGAGGATGGAAACGTCAGGACAGCACGTGGTGCTGTCCCTACCTTTGCATCCCATCGATGCAGCCCTCTACGCAGTCATCGACTCAGTCCTCTGCTCTTCACCGATTCCACGGCGCTCGGGCCAGCAACAATCCCATGCCGCACCAGTCGGTGACGCCGGCGAAGATCAGGCCGCAGCCGATGAAACCGCTGAGGCCGTAGAAGCCGGGGTGGACGAAGGTGCCCAGCATGACGCCGGTAAAGACCATGGCGCCCGCGCCGATGCGGACCTGGCGTTCGATGGAGATCATGCCGCCGGCATCCTTGGCGATGGGGAGCCCGGCCTGCTGGCAGGAATTGGTGCCACCTTGGACGACGAGGGTCTTGAGGCCGCTGGCCGCGAGCTTCTTGGCCGCGACGCGGGCCCGGCCGCCGGAGGCGCAGAGGAGCACCACGGTCTTCTGTTCATTCCCGGCGAGCAGGGCGCGGACGTTGAGGTCCGTGACGTCCTCAAGGGGCAGGTTGACCGCGCCCTGGACGCGTCCCGAGCGGAATTCGGCGGGCGAACGGACGTCCAGCAGGAGCGCGCCGGCCCCGGCCTCGGCCATCACGTTGAGGGGATGGAGCTCGTCATGGCTATCCGGGGCGAGGGCGCCGGGAGCGCCGCAGGCCTTGACCGAGCCGCAGGAGGCGGCCGCCGGGGTGACATCGAGCGGACGACGAAGGGCTAGGTCGCGGACGTAGGTGGCGCCGCTGACATTGACCGCGTCGAAGCCATGCTCGCGGAGCAGGCGCGTGCCTACGTGGGCGCGGAGACCGCTGTGGCAGACGACGGCGGTGCGCTGGGTCTTGTCGAGTTCGCCGAGGCGTCCGCGCAGGCTGTTCAGCGGGATATTGCGGGCATGCTCGGCGCCGATGAGCTTGAGTTCGGCGCATTCGTCGGCGTCACGGAGATCGATCACCTGGTAGGCAGTGAG
>JBDKKH010000156.1:0-2508 GCA_039796215.1 Verrucomicrobiota bacterium | reverse complement strand
ACGCTGGGGCCAGCGCCGCTGGGAACCCCGCCTGCAGGCGGTCCGCGACAACGGCATCCTGATCTTCTGCGTCGGCGAACACGGCGCCCAAAGCAGGTACTGGATGCGCAGCCAGGAACTGCAGGTCCAGGAAGGCGATATCGGCGACTGGTGGCCGCTCGCCGGAGCTATCGCCGACATCCCGCTCCGCACGGGCAATCCGGCGAAACCTCGCGCCTACGACCCGAAAGGAGCCGTGACCGCCGTCACCGCCCGCGTCCGGCATGGCGCCGACTACCAAGAGAAGCCCTTCGGCGAATGGAACGTGATCGAGTGCTACGCCCTCGCCGGCGACGCGGTCTTCCGGCTCAACGGCCGGACGGTCAACGTCCTGCTGAACTCCCGCTTCCGCGAGAAGGGTTCGTCCGTCGAGCTCCCGCTCAAGTCGGGAAAAATCCAGGTCCAGTCCGAAGCCGCGGAATGCGAGTATCGCCGGATGGAAATCCGCCCGCTCCCGGCCTGGCCGACTGAAGTGTCCGGCGACGTGCCGAAGCGCTGAACCCCGCCCGCCGATGCTACGCGCCCACGATCTGCGTAAGGACTTCGCGGGCCAGAC
The DNA here is from genome assembly GCA_039796215.1 of Verrucomicrobiota bacterium. Taxonomy (GTDB): domain Bacteria; phylum Verrucomicrobiota; class Verrucomicrobiia; order Opitutales; family UBA953; genus UBA953. The sequence continues at coordinate 1,913 of JBDKKH010000156.1, read as the reverse complement.
CGTGCTCCATCCGACCTCGCTCGGCTTCGCGCCCGGCGAGGTGCATGCGCTCATGGGCGAGAACGGCGCCGGCAAATCGACGCTGATGAAGGTGCTGGCCGGGCTTCATCGGCCCGACGGCGGACATATCGAATGGCGCGGCGCCCGCGCCGACTTCGCCACGCCGCACGAGGCCTTGGTCGCCGGCATCGCCATGATCCACCAGGAACTGATGCCGATCCCCGACCTGACCGTGGCGGAGAACATCACCCTCGGCGCCGAACCTTGCGGGCGCTTCGGACGGATCGACCGCGCCGCCCAGCGGCGCCGGGCGGCGGAACTGCTCCGGGAGATCGAGGCCGACATCGACCCGTCTCGCCTGATGCGCTCGCTCACGGTCGCCCAGACGCAAGTCGTCGAGATCGCCAAGGCGCTCGGGCGCGAAGCCAAGGTGATCCTGATGGACGAACCGACGGCCGCCCTGTCCCACCACGAGGTCGACGCGCTCTTCCGCACGATCGCCCGCCTGAAGGCCCGCGGCGTAGCCATCGGCTACACGACCCATAAGATGGAGGAGGTCTTCCGGCTGGCCGACCGCATCTCAGTCCTCCGCGACGGCCGGCTGGTAGGCACGGCGGCGGCCGCCGAACTGGATGAAGCCAGGCTCATCTCGCTCATGGTGGGACGTGAGATGGCCGACGTCTTCCCGCCTCGCCTTCCGCCGACGGACGAGATCCTGCTCGACGTGGCCGGCCTGACCCGCGAACCGGCTTATCGCGACGTCAGCTTCCAGGTCAGGCGCGGCGAAGTGGTCGCTCTCGCCGGCCTGATGGGCGCGGGGCGCACCGAGGTGGTCAGCGCGCTCTTCGGACTGCAACCCGCCACGAGCGGCACGATCACGCTCAAAGGGCTTGCGCGCAACCTTCGCAGCCCGCAGGACGCGCTCGCCGCCGGCATCGGCATGGTGACCGAGGATCGCAAAGGACTCGGAATCATCCCGGCTCTCGGCGTCGGCGAGAACATCACCCTGTCCGCCCTGCGCTCTTTCTGCCGCGGCCCGCTCATCGATCACCCGGCCGAAGCCGCCGCCATCCGGAAGTGGATGAGCGAGATGGCCGTCAAAGCCGGCAGCGCGACCCAGCCGATCGCCCAGCTCAGCGGCGGCAACCAGCAGAAAGCCCTGCTCGCCCGCTGCCTGCTCGCCGACCCCGACCTCATCATCCTCGATGAGCCGACCCGCGGCATCGACATCGGCGCCAAAGCCGAGATCTACGCCCTGATCCAGAAGCTGGCCTGCTCCGGCAAGGCGGTGCTGCTCGTCTCCTCCGAGCTCCCCGAAGCCCTCTCCCTGGCGCATCGCATCATCGTGCTCCGCCGCGGCTCCGTGGCCGCCACGCTCGATGCCGCCACGACCGACCAGCCGGCCGTGCTCCGCCACGCCATGCCTTCCTGACGCCATGCCCGCCCTCGACCGCAACCTGCTCCATCGCTTCGGACTCCTGTTCGTGATCCTGATCGTCGGCTTGGCGCTGACCTTGGCCACCGACACTTTCCTGAGCCTCGCGAACCTCACCAATGTCGCCCGACAGGTCTCCATCAACGGCATCCTCGCCGTCGGCGTGACCTTCGTCCTGCTGACCGCCGGAGTCGACCTCTCGCTGGGCTCCGTCGTCGCGCTGAGCGGCGTGGCCTGCGCGACCTTCGCCCACCCAGGTGAACACGCCGTGGTCGTGCCGATCGCCGTCGGCCTGCTGACCGGCGCGGCCTGCGGACTCGTCAACGGAGTACTGGTGACCCGCGGCGGGGTGGCGCCGTTCATCGTGACGCTCGGGATGATGACGGTCGCCCGCGGACTGGCGCTCATCCTCAGCGGCGGCCGGCCGGTCGCGAACATGTCGACCGAGCTGACCGCCCTCGCGGGCGACTTCCTCGGC
>JBDKKH010000155.1:0-3241 GCA_039796215.1 Verrucomicrobiota bacterium | reverse complement strand
TTGCCGCCGGGGTGGATGACCTTGATCTTGCGGCCGAGGGCGTCGAAGACGGTCTCATCGACCGAGGCGTCGGCGTTGATGGTCTTGATCAGCTCGCCGCGGGGGTTGAATTGATAAGAAGTCACTTTGCCGAGCTGGTCGGTGACGCTGGTGCGCTGGCCTTTGGCATTGTAGGCGAAGGCAACGAGACCGGTGGCGCGTTCGGTGATGGCGACGAGCTGATCACGAAGGTTGTAGCTGTTTGAAGTGACCGCGCCCTTGGTGTCGACCTGGGTGAGGACGGCGCCGGAGGCGTTGTAGCTGGTGGAGCGGGACTTGCCTTCGGCGAGTTCCTGGGTGTCGGCGCAGGAGGTGCGGCGGTTCAAGGCGTCGTAGGAGCAGTTCTGGCCGTGGTTCAGGGCGTCGCGGGATTGGACGAGGTTGCCGTTGGCGTCGAAGAAGGCGGTCGAGCTGTTGCCGGCGGCATCAATCGAGACGCGGGTGCGGCCGGCGGCGTCGGAGCGCGACTTGTTGGTGTTGCCGAGGGCATCGGTCTGGCTGGATTCGAGAAGACCAGCGACCATGACGTCGTGGGTGGCGGTGGACCAAGTCAGGGGAGTGAAGGAGTCAGCAGGCAATTGAGCTTCAGACTTCCTGACCCGCAGCAGGAGGCTGCGTGAATGGCGATGGCACCTCCGGGGCCAGAATTTCATAGATGATTCTGTCTCCCGTTCCTGGGTGACGGAACTCGAGAGCCGTTATCTTGGCGAGCAAGCTGTTGAGGACGCGCCCTTGGCAGGGAAGGGCCGGGTTGTGAATGCGGACCGTCAGGGTCTTGTCCTGAGCATCGGGAATCAAATCGGCGTCGCTGACCAGAAGCTGGCGGATCAAGGCTCGAGCTTGGGATTCGACCTCAAGACCTCGCTCGCGCCACAACTCGCGCAAGAGGCTGACAAGCTGGGTCTCCGCACGATAGCAAATCATCTTGATGGTGTCGCTGAAGCGCTTGCCCAAAGGCTTGAGCTGGGTCGGTCGCTGGTCTTCGGGGAGATCCTGGATCTGGATGTGCTTGGCCACTTGCCGCCTTTGCGTCAACAGATCGTTCCGCTCAATGACACGAGCATGGATCTGGTCGACGATCTGGCTTTGCTTGCGGACGGTTTTGTCATCGGGATCACCGGCAGGCAAGGCGAGGGATAGCTTGAGGTTTTTGATCTTGTCCGCCAAGTTTTTGAGGGGCTTGGCGAAGGCCTTCCAGGCGGGGTTGGGGATTTGCGAAGTGCCGTGAACGGCTTCCACACCGTATTCCACAAGGCCATCAATATCATAATTTTCCATCATGTACTTGAAGTAGTTCTCCTGGCACCAGCGGCTGAACATCTTGGCAGCGGCGGCAGGGGAGGAAAGCTGGGATGCGGTGGTGATGATGGCGGTCTGATGACCGCATTCCGAGACCCGGCGAATCTCCTCTACGGGAATGCTGGCCTTGCCTTGAGTCAGTTCGGTGGTCTTGCGGGCGAGGCGCATGGTCGTCACCTCGCCCTGGTTTCCCGTGACTTCCTCGTCTTTGAAATCAGCTTCCGGCCAGCGATCCTTGACGGCGCGGCGGTAGGTGATGACGGCGATGCGGTATCGGGTCCAGAGTTCGTGGATGAGGGCATAGAACGAGCCTTCGCGGTCGAAGACGATGACGAAGCGGTGGAGCTTGGGATCGGCATCGAGCTGGGCCTGGCTGGGTTGACCGGGAATGGTGGCGATGAGGAGGGGTACGATGTCGCCGAGGAGGGTGGCGATGAAGCCTTCGGTGACGGCTTTGGAGACGACGAAGAAGGGGCGGCCGAGGAGGTCGCTCACCCAGTAGTCGGTGGTGCCGGGGAGGCAGAGTTTCTCGCGGCTGACGAAGCGGGGCGGGAGCTTGGCCTGGCTGCCGGAATAGACGCGGGTATGGCCATCGACATAGGCGTAACCGGCGGCTTCGGGGTCGTTTTCCATCCACAGGCTGGTCAGGCCTTGGGTCCAGGCGTCGAGGTCGCTGGTGTTGGCGATGACCTGGGTTTTGGCGCGCAGGGTTTTGACCTCGGGACTACGGTCGATGCCGAGAATGAGGCCGAGTTCGCCCGGGGGGATGTGGCGGAGGTGTTCGGGGCGTCTGATGCGGGCGAGAGCGATGAAGGCGAGGGTGAAGAGGATGTGCTGGAGCTGGTAGTAGCCGCCGGGCATGCGCAGGTGACCGATGCCGTGCAGGAGGCCGTTTTGGATGAGGACGGGCAGGACGGCGAGGAGGCCGCCGAAGCGGACGCTTTCGGCTTTTTGGAAGCGGCTCAAGGCACCTTGCGACAGGCCGGCGGCGGCAAGGAGGCGCTCATCGGCGTTGTGGCATGCGGTGCCGAGGCCGCCGCCGCCCTCGGCGGCGCAAGCGGCATCGTCGCGCACCCTCTCGCTGCGCTGCAGGGCACGCGGCGCGGCGGGATTCTCTGGAGACGCAGGAACTGCCGCCGACGCAGTCGCGGCTTTAGCGGCAGGAGCGGCTGGCGTGACGGGCGGAAGCTTGACATCGCCGCGCTTGATCGCCTTCGACAGGGTAGGGCGCTTGACTTGCGTGCGCCGGGCGGTCTCGGCGATGCTCAAACCCGTGGCCAGCAACGCTTCACATTCCCGGCGTTTTTCCTCTGTCATCGCGGGCAGGGCGATGGGCTTGGCGAAAAAAGCTGCTTGGGCCCTGATCTCTCCACTGCTTGAGCCAATTCATTACGGTGCGCTTGGGGATCTTCTGGCTGGCGATCAGATCCACGGGGCGCAGGTGACCCTCGATCATCAGACTGGTCAGGATGTGCCGACGGCAGGCTTCGTCGCCACTTGGGTGCGAGTAATAGTTGTCGTCGCCCACGAAGTAGGTGACAAGGCGGCCGTTGTCGCTTTGGTGGACGCCGGGTCCGAGTTCTTTCAGGTCGGGCTGGAGGGCGAGAAGATGACGCATGGCGAAGCTCCTTGGCTGGGATGACTCCAAGCTAGCCACGGTCCGTTGGCTGTCTTTAGCGGCTCAAGGTGCCAAGGCCTTCACAGCCACGCCGTGCGGCGGGTCAGGAAGTCTGAATTTTGCGCCTGGTGAAAAATCCAATCGCCCCATGTCATGCGACTGGGTTTGTCAAAGAATCCGGCTAGATTCGAATCATGTCGATACTCATAACAGTCGCCGAAACCCCCCTCAACCAAGATGCCACGATGCGTCTCGGTGAGGTTTTTGACGCATTGCCTGAACTGG
>JBDKKH010000154.1:0-6790 GCA_039796215.1 Verrucomicrobiota bacterium | reverse complement strand
CGCCGCGATGCCGATGATGCCGTAGATCAGCATCTCGCGGGAGATGGCCAGCGGGGCCCCCGCCGGCTCCGGCGCGAAGGCCTCGTCTTCCTCGGCGCCCGCTTCCAACGGACGACGCGCGGCCTTGGCCGAGTGGTGCGTGTTGAAATCGGCGCCGGCCTTCTCGTCGTCGAGGCGGAGGTATTTCGCGTAGACCTTGACGAAGCCGCGCTTGTAGACGTCGGCGAGCGGGATGGACTCGAACTGGTTGGCCTCCATCGACTGGAGGTAATCGGTACGGATCTTGGTGAATTCCGCGGCTTCGCGGAGGGTCACGCCCAGTCGCTGACGGGCTTCTTGGAGACGTTCGCCGAGGGTTTGCATGGGCCGACTTTCGCCCGAAGGGGACGAATAGGCAAGCCTCTCGTGGCCGGTCAGGCGAGCCAGTCCCAGAGTCCGAGCCAAGGCGAGGCCAGGAGCCGGATGGCCGACCACATCCCCGAGCGGAAGAAAGGCAGGTTGACCGCGACGAGCAGGATGATGAACCCCCACCGGGAGAGCTGCAGGAAGATCTCCTCCGAATAAAGCCCCAGGCGGACCGCCAGGCGCGACCCGTCGAGCGGAGGAATCGGGATGAGGTTGAAGACGACCAGGCCCGCGTTGAGGAAGATACCGCCGACGAGGAATTCGATGATCACGCGCTGCGACTGCGGATCGAAATCGCCCAGGCCGCCGATGAGCGCGAAGACGAAGCAGAGGACGAGGTTCATCGCCGGGCCGGCCAGGGTGATATAGATGTCATCCATCCGGCGGGTCTTGGGATTCGGCAGGGAGATCTGGACGGGCTTGCCCCAGCCGATGAGCCCGAAGCCGGGGCTGAGGAAGATCATGATGGCCGGCAGGGCGATGGTCCCGATGGGGTCGGTATGGGCGAAGGGGTTGAGCGTCACGCGGCCCTGCAGGCGCGGAAGCGGATCGCCCCGCAGGTCGGCCATCCAGGCGTGACCGAACTCGTGCAGGCCGATGGAGATGATCAGCAGGATGAGCTGCAGCAGCCCGTCGCGGAGCGTCACGGCGTCCATCTCAGGCGCGGCCGCGGTCGGCGGAGGGTGGGTCGAGGATCGGCATGACGGACACCGGAGAGCAAACGCAGGCCGGCAGGTTAGCCAACCCGAAAGCGGGGCGCACTCGCTCCTTGAGCAAACGCCGCGGACGGATAGACCTGCAACCATGTCGCTCGCCGCCCGCATCCGACTCGCGCAGAAACGCGGGCTCAGCCTCCCGGCGGCGCGTACCCTGGCCCGCCTCGGGTCCCCGCAGGCCATCCAGGACTTCCTCGTCGGGTTCCCGCAGAACTTCGAGCCCGAGGGCGACACGGCCCGGTCGGTCGAGCAGGCGCTGAAGCATCGCCGGGCGCACTGCATCGAAGGCGCGATGATCGCGGCCTTCGCCCTGTGGCTCCAAGGCCACCCTCCCCTGCTGCTCGATTTCAGCGCGCACCAGGACATGGACCATGTCATCGCGCCCTTCCGCGTGAAGGGCAAGTGGGGCGCGATCTCCAAGACCAACTACGTCTGCCTGCGCTGGCGCGACCCGGTGTACCGGAGCGTGCGGGAGCTCGCGATGTCGTACTTCCACGAGTACGCGAAGGGCCCGCGGAAGACCCTGCGCAGCTACTCGCGGCCCTACGACCTCAGCCGCCTGCCGCCGGAGAAGTGGGTCAGCAACCCCAAGGACTGCTGGGAGATCGCCGATCGGATCACCGCCGCGCGCCATTACCCCATCGTGACGGACGCCGAAGCCCGGACCCTGCGCCACCGCGACGAGGTCGAGGTGCGCTCCGACCGGGTCACCGTCTTCCCGATCCCGAAGTGGAAGCGCCGGCGGCTCTGAGCCTCAGCGGCGGCCGTCGTACCAGATCCCGCAGTCCTCGGGACGTTGCGCGGCGCGCCCGCCGGTGAGGAGCATCCGGCAGAAGAAGCGGCCGGCCTCGGCGAGCGTATACAGTTTCAACTTACGCGAGGACGTGCGCAGGGGGTGGGCCGAGAGGATCGCGAAACGCCGGCGGGCGCGGCGGGCGACGGCCTTGAGCCGGCGGCTGAGGAAGACCTCCTCGCCCGCGTAGTAATCCGTGCCGAAGCCGCCCACGGCGCGGAAGGCTTCCGCCTCGACCCAGACGCAGGAACCGGCGGCCCAGCCGGCGAGGCGGCTCCAGAGATTCCACAGCCCGCAGACGAACCGGGCGTACCGCGGCGTGCCCGGCTCGAGCTCGACCGTGCTCCCGCCGCCGACGTAGCGGCCGGCGGCGATCCGGTCGGCGATGTCCGCGAAGAGCGCGGCGGACGGCCAGGAATCGGCGTCGATGAAGACCAGCCAGTCGCCGGTCGCGGCCCGCGCGCCCGTGTCGCGGGCCCGGCCGATCTGGTTCACCGGCTCGAAGACCACCGTCGCGCCCGCGGCCCGCGCCAGTTCGGCCGTGCGGTCCGTCGAGTTGTTGTCGCAGACCACGCATTCCCACGTCCACCCGCGGGCGACGAAGGCGGTCGCCGCGGCGGCGACGGCGGCGAGCGCGGCGGGGAGGTATTTTTCTTCGTTGAACGCCGGGATGACGACGGAGACGCGCATCACGGCCCGGCGCTCAGCTGACGTGCTCCAGGGCGCAGGCGGCGGCGCCGACCACGCCGACATTGCCGCCGAGTCCGGCGGGCACGATCGTGCAGACGGCCGAGAGACGCGGGAAGGCGTACTGCTGGGCGCTCTTGCGCATCGGGACGAAGAGCGCGTCGCCGACCGCCGTCACGCCGCCGCCGACCACGATGATGTCGGGGTTGAACGTGTTGATGACGGCGCCGAGGCCGCGGCCGAGGTAGTTGATCGACGCCGCCCAGATCTCGTTGGCGAGCGCGTCCCCTTCGGCCATCGCCTGGAAGAGGTGGTGCGTGGTGACCTGCTCGATGGCGCCCGCGTGCCTGAGGATGGACGAAGGCCGGCCGGCCGCGAGGGCTTCGCGGGTACGGCGGGCGATGGCCGTGCCCGAAGCATAGACCTCCCAGCAGCCCGGGTTGCCGCAGCCGCAGCGGGGGCCGTCCATGGTCAGCGGGATGTGGCCGAGCTCGGCCGCGTTGCCGTTGGAGCCGCGCATCAGGCGGCCGTCGATGACCGCGCCGCCGCCGATGCCGGTCGAGACGGTGATATAGACCACGTTCTTCTTGCCCTTGCCGGCGCCGAAGCGGTACTCGCCGAGCGCGGCGGCGTTGCAGTCGTTGTCAATGCGGGCAGGCAGTCCGCCGAAGGAGCTGCTCAGGAAGTCCGTGATCGAGAAGCCCGTCCAGCCCGGCAGGTTAGGCGAACCGTCGACGCACCCGCGGGCGATGTCGAGCGGGCCCGGCGAAGCGACGCCGATGGCGACGAAGTCGGCCGGCCGGAGCTTCAGTTCGGCGAGGAGCGCATGCGCGGCGGCCGCGACGCGTTCGCAGGCCTGCTGCGGCCCCTTCTCGGCGAACGTCTCCACGCGGCCGGAGCCGAGCAAGGTGCCGTCCTCGTTGACGACGCCGAAGGCGAATTTCGTGCCGCCGAGGTCAAAAGCTAATACTTTGCGCATGGATCAAGGGGTGGTGTCGCGGGCCGGGCGCGCGAAGTCGTCCTGCAGGCGGACGATGTCGGTCAGGTCGGGCGTCGAAGACTCAAGCAGGACGCTGTCCTCCAGGGCTTCGAACCGGTGGATCGTGCGCACCGGAATGTGGGCGGTCTGGCCGGGCTGCCAGACGTACTGGTCGGCCGCCGTCACCGCGGAGGCGGCGGGCGTCTCGCCAGCCGCGACGGACTTGAAAGTCAGCACCATCTTGCCCGAAAGAAGGTAGAGGGTCTCCGTCTTGCGTTCGTGGTATTGGAGGCTCAGGCGGCAGCCGCGACGGACCTCGAGGATCTTGCCGGCGTAGGCCGCCTGGTCGGCGAACCAGATTTCCCGACCCCACGGCTTCTCCACGATCTTGGGCGTATGCAGCGGGTCGGCCATGCCTGTGGTGTGACGAAAAAGGCCTGCTTAGCCAAGCAAATCCCCGAAGAAGTCCGGCTGATCCATGGCGCCGACCAAGGGCCGCACGAGGTGGGGCGCGTCGACCGCCACCCGGTTGACGTCGGGCGCGACGCGGTGCATCGCGAGCGTGCGATCGGGAGCGGTCGCGGCGAGCGCGGCGAAATCTTCCGGCGTGAACGGACGTTCCGCGAGCCAGGCGGAACGCGCCGCGCCCGCGAGCACCACCGGCATGCGGGAATGGACTTCACCCGCTTCGCGATTGGGCGCGACGGTCACCAGGCAGAGCGTCCGGCGGTAGCCACCGTCAGCCGCCGGCCGGAGCGACCACAACCCGCCGAGGGCGAGCGGCCCCCCGTCGGCGGCGCGGAAATAATACGGCACCTTGAGCTTACCCTCCGTCTTCCATTCGTAATAACCGTCGATCGGGACGAGGCAGCGCCGCGCCCGGGCGGCGTCGCGGAAGGTCGGGCGGGCGAAGATCTCCTCGGCGCGGGCGTTCGCGTGGCCGGCCTCCTCGGCCGGCGCCCATGCCGGCACGAAGCCCCAGGCCAGCGCTTCGGTGCGGAGGACGCCCTGCTCACGACGGACCGAGACGAGCGGCGTCCCCGGCGAAATATTATAACGCGGCGACGCCTCGAGCGGCGGCGCGCCGAGGCTCTTGGCGATCTCCCCCCAGCGGGAGAACTGGGTGACACGTCCGCACATGATCCTTTTACCAGTGAGGCGGACGTTCGTCGGCCGGCGGGGCCTGGTCGCCGGCATCGGCGGACTGGCTCACCTTGGCCTCCGTCCGGGCGAGACGGTCGGACAGCTTCGCGACCTCGCGAGACAGCTCGAGGATGATCCGGTCCTGCTGCTCCACGTGGCGCTGGAGGAAAGTCAGACGTTCTTCGAGGTCTTGGCGGCCGGAATCCATGAAAAGGCAGACTTAGCGGGGGTGAGCAGAGGTGCAAGCCCAGGGGTTTTTTAAAAAAAGCCCCCAAAAGGCATTTGTCAAAAAGGTGACCGGGGGGCTATCGTGAGGCCATGTCCGCGCCCCTCGGAGATGAGTCCACTCCTCCTGCCCAAGCCCCCGAGCTGGCGGCGACGGAAGGCTCGGCACCGGACGCGTCGTCGCCCTTGGCTCGACCACGTCGGACGTTGTGGCAGCGCGTCGGCGGCGAAGGCCTGGCCCTGTCGGTCCTCATCCACATCGTCCTGATCCTGATCGCCGTCGTCTGGGTCGTCTCGACCATCACCGACAACTCCGGCAAGAAAGACCCTAACACCTTCGCGACGGGAGCGGGCGGCGGCAGCGGCGGCCCCACCGCCAAGCAGTTCAAGACCAAGACCGTCCCCAAGAACATCAAGTCGCTGGCCAAGGCCAACTCGCGCATCACCAGCAAGAACGCCAATTCTACCCTGGCTGTCGCCAGCCTCCCCAGCATGGCCAACCCGCTGCTCTCCGCCGGGGCGGTCGGCGGCGGCAGCTCCAAGGGTTTCGGCGGCGGTTCCGGCGGCGGCATCGGCTCCGGGCGCGGCGCCGGCGTCGGCGGCGGCAAGAACTTCGTCTCCCTCTTCGGCGCCAAAGGCGGCGCCTCCTACGGCATCCAAGGGATCTTCTACGACTTCAAGCAGACGCCGGGTGGCGGTCGTTCCTCCCTCTACGGTAATCCCGATATCGCGGACCTGCGCGACCCTCAGTACCAGCCGCAGAATGGTCGGCAGAACGCCATGTACGCCGGCGAAATCCGGGAGTTCCTCGTGAAGAACAACTGGTCGGTGGGCTCCTTGGGAGACAAATACCGCGCCCCGGAACCCCTCTACGCCTCGCAGATCTTCATCCCGCCCGGCCCGGCCGCCGCCTGCCCGAAAGCCTACGGCGTGGAGAAGAAAGTGAAACCCTCGCGCTGGATGGCCCACTACAAAGGTCGCGTGAAGTGCCCACAGACCGGCAAGGTCCGTTTCGTCGGTTCCGGCGACGACATCCTGGTGGTCCGCTGGGACCGAAAGATCGCCCTCGATTCGGGCTACTATCAGCCGATCGTCGGCCCGAACCACACCTACAAGGATTTCGGAGGAGGCGTGTGCGACGACACCCACCCCTCGAGCCTGGGCGCGAGGCCCCTGCGCGCCGGTCCTTGGATCCAGATGAAGGCCGGGGAAGAGGTCGATATCGAGATCGCCTTCGGTGAAATGCCCGGCGGCGGGTTCTACGGTATCCTCTGCATCGAGCCCCAAGGCCAAGGCCTGAAGCTGCTGCGCTTCACCAAAGACGAACTTCCGAAGGAGATCCAGAGCGCCAGCGTCATCAAGGCCAAGATCGACATGCAGGCGGACGGCTGGATCTTCACCGCCCTGAAGCCGGCGGCCGGATCGATATCGCGGTGAAGCCGGAGGCCGGTCGAGGACCGGACGGTTTTCTTCCTTCTCACTCATCGCCGTTCGGATAGAAACCGAACGTGCCCCCGACCGAGGAAAATCCTGCTCCGACGCCTCCTTCCGGAGGGGCGCCGGACGGGCCGTTGCTTCGTCCCAAGCGGGCGTTCTGGCGGCGGGTCGGCGGCGAAGGCCTGATCGCCTCGGTCATCGTGCACGTCGCGCTGATCCTCATCGCGGTGGCCTGGGTCGTCTCGACCATCACCGACAACGCCGGACAGAAGGACCCTAACACCTTCGCGACCGGCGCCGGGGGCGGCAGCGGCGGGCAGACCGCCAAGCAGTTCAAGACCAAGACCGTCCCCAAGAACATCAAGTCGCTCGCGAAGGCCAACTCGCGCATCACGAGCAAGAACG
>JBDKKH010000153.1:0-3754 GCA_039796215.1 Verrucomicrobiota bacterium | reverse complement strand
TCTGCCTCGAGCCAGGCCTCTTTCCTGACTCGCCGAACCAGCCCGCCTTCCATCGCCTCGGCTACCCCAGCGGCATCCTGCGTCCCGGACAGCAGTACGCGCAGAAGCTCGTCTTCCGCTTTGGTGTCTCCCGATAATCAATAGGTAGGGGCACGATTCATCGCGCCCTCCTCGACGGAGGGCGCGGCGTAGCTACGCCCCCTGCCCTCGGCCGCCCTGCGGCGGCCCAAAGATAGCCATGTCGCGGCGCGGCCCCGGGCCTACCTATGCTGGCGGTTAGCGGCCGGAAACCTTGTGAACTCAAGCGGAGACAGGAAACCGATCAACGTACCATCCTTTCCTATCCGTCATCGATTCAGCCCTCTGTCATCGACTCTACCATCTCCGCTTCAATTCAGCCCTCTCTCGTGCATCCCTCCGGCCAACCGGCCAACCGATCAACTGGTCAACTAACAGTGCGCGCTCAGCCCCGCGCCGTCGCATCGACCAACAACCAAGCCCAGGTCGCGACGACGCCGTCCGGGCGCGCGTTGAGACGGTCGTAATCCCGGAGGAGCGACCTGAGTTCGTTCGGCGAGAAACGCGGATCGCCGGTGACGCCGCTGCGATGGAGATGACGGAAGAACTCGAGGGCGTTCGGGTAGGTTTCTTCGGACTCGAGCACCCCGTGGGCATGGACGTCGAACTTGGCTCCCTTGAGCAAGGCCAGCCACTGGGCTTCGTCGCGCCAGCGCACCGGGCCTTCGCCCACGAGGTCACGCAGCTCGAACAGGCAGGGGTCGCACGGAACGCCGAGCAGCAGACGACCTCCCGCGGGCAGGGCCGCGTGCCAATGGCGAAGCACCGCCGCCGGGTCGGCCGCCCAATGCAGGAGGCCCGTCGAAGCGAGCGCCTTGGCCTTCGCGATCGGCCCAAAGGCGTCGTGGACCGACCAGTTGGCCGCCGGCACGGATCGGCGGCCGAGCTCGACCATCGCGGGAGAGGCATCGGTAGCGTCGACATTCACGCCCTGGGCGAGCAAGGCGGCGGTCAGGAAGCCGGTGCCGGCGCCGAGCTCGGTGACACGCGCGCCCGTCCGGAACGGCGCGAAGGCCGCCAGCGCTTCGGCGAAACGCTTCTGGGGCGCGGCATGCGCCCCGTAACTTTCCGCTCGGTCATCAAAGCGCATCGTGATCAGGGGGCGAGAAACTCGCGCAGATCATGCCCGATTCCTTCGACCGTCTGGCAGCCCACGATCGCCTGGCAGACGCCGTCGGCGTTCAAAAGAGCATCTTGATCGCCCACGTAAGCTTCCCAGCCGGGATTAAGTCCGTGACGGGCGAAGGTGATCAGCGAGATGCCGGCGGGCTGGGCCAGGATGTCCAGACCGGCCTGCAGATACTCTTTCTCATAAGGGAGCGCGTCTCCGACAAGCGGAGACAGCCCGGCCCGCTTACGGAAATCCGCCAAGGCGGCCGGGGCGTCGGCATCGATCCAGCGGCGCAGCCATTTGACCTGGGTCTCGGTGTGCTTGCCGCACTTGCCGTGCTCGGAGCAGAACGACGTGAACGGGGCGAAGAGCAGGACCTTGCCCGGAAATTTCACGCCACGGGCGCCGGCCTCGAAGACGAGGTGCGCGCCGAGGGACCACGCGATGACGGCGTCGCAACCGGCGAGGTTCTCCGCCGCACCCATGACGGGCGGGTAGATGAGATGCTCGGCGTCCGGCGCATGCGCCAACGCGATGGCCTTCATCTCCTCGAGCGAAACGCCCCAGCCGCCAAGCCAGCCGACCTTCATGCGGAGACGCCCTTCAAGGCGGAGACAAAAGAGGAAAGCACGGCGGGGGAAAGGCCTCGACGGAGCGAGATGCGGATACGCCCGGTGCGGGCGGGCACGGTCGGCGGACGGATGGCGGACACCATGAAACCGGCGGCGCGGAGCGCGGTGGCGTATTTCAGGGTGACGTCGGAATCACCGAGGATGAGCGGGATGATCGGCGAATCGCCCGAGGGCACCGCGAACCCGGCCTCGACGAGGCCGTCGCGCCAGGTCTGGGAAAGCACGGGGAGGTCGGCGCGTTCCGACGGCATCTCTTTCACGCGTTCGATCGCGGCGAGCGCAGCGGCGGCGCAGGATGGCGCGAGGTAGGTCGAATAGACGAATTCGCCGGCGAAATTGATCAGGGAGTCGCGGACTTCCGGGACGTGCGAGAGCACGTACGCGCCTTGCGAACCAAGTCCTTTGCCGAGGGTGCCGACGACGATGTCAGCCGCGGCGAAAGCACCCTGCCCCTCCTGGAGCCCGGAACCGGTCGCGCCATACCAACCCGTCGCATGGGCTTCATCCAAGACCCAGCAGAAGCCGAAACGCTTCCTCAGCGAAGCCAGCCGCTTCAGTTCCGGGCTGTCGCCGTCCATCGAATAGACGCTCTCCGTGACGACGAAGATGACGCCGTCCAGGGCGGGCTCCTCATGCAACATCAGCTCCAAGGCGTCGAGGTCGTTATGCGCGAAGCGACGCAGGCGCGCCCCCGAGGCCAAGATGCCGTCGAGCATGCTCGCGTGCACGAGCCGGTCGGCGAGGATGAGGTCGCCCTTCTTCGGCAGGCCGCCGAGCACCGCGGAGTTGGCCGCGAAGCCCGTGTTCATCACCAAGCCGTGCTCGTAGCCCTGCCAGGCGGCCAAGGCCTGCTCGAGCTTCCGGTGGATCTCAGTGTAACCGGTGACGAGCGGCGATGCGGACGCCGAGGCGCCCCATTCACGGAGCGCGGCGGTCGCCGCGGCGATGACGGCCGGGTCGCGGGAAAGGCCGAGGTAATCGTTGTCGGCGAGATTGATACGCGGATCCGACGAGGCCCGGGCCGTCAGCTTACGGCGCAGCGAAGACCCTTCGCGCTGGGCGAGGGACTGTCGCAGGCGCTGCAGCAGGGCTTCGTTCACCGCGGCAGGAAATGGAAACGGGCGGATCGCTCGCCGCGACCGGACTCGCCGAGCAACGGGATCCATGAAGCGGCCAGGCCGGCGCGGTTCGAGGCGGCGACGTCCTTCGAGGGCTTCTTGATCGCGTTGAGCCAGACGCCGATGGGACCGTCGTAACGACGGCGCAGGTAGGCGACGGAGAGGCGCGCCTGGTTGATCGCGCCGAGACGGTCTTCGACGACCACGATGACGACGGTCGGCTTGATCGCCGCGGCGAAGTCCGCCCAGTCCTTGCCCTTGGCGTCGAGCGGGACGGCCACGCCGCCGGCGCCTTCGACGACGCGGCACGGGGCGTGCGGGACGGCCTTGTAGAGCTTCAGCAACAGGGCGAGGTCGAGGGCCTTACGGGCCTTCTTCGCCGCGGCGAGCGGGGCGATCGGGTCGGGCAACGAGATCAACGTGTGAGGCTCGGCCCACTTGCCCGCAGCCTTGGGGGCGTCGGACGGACGGCCGTGGCCTGCGCCCGATTCCACCGGCTTGATGACCTGCGTGAACCCATCGCGGGCGAGACGGCGGGCGAGCAGGCCGGCGACGTGGGTCTTGCCCACGCCGGTGTCGCTGCCGGTGACGAAGACGACGGGCATGTCACTTGCAGCCGCAGCCGCCGGTGCCGCAGGATTCTTCGGCCGCGTTGGCGACGGCGAACTCGGCGACGCTCGGCCATTCGGCCGGCTTGGCCGCGGACGGAGCAATCTCGCCGCGGTGGATGCGACGGGCTTCGTCCGGGTGCATCGGATGCAGGCCCAGGCGCTTCATCAGGTTCATGTCCTCTTCGATGTCGGGATTACCGGTCG
>JBDKKH010000152.1:0-5112 GCA_039796215.1 Verrucomicrobiota bacterium | reverse complement strand
GCCGTCAGCGTCATCTTGGCGGCGACCTTCTGTCCGCCACGTTCGCCGGGCGAGAGTTCGAGGTGATAGATCAGGCCGAGGTCGACGATGTTGACCGGGATCTCCGGGTCGAAGCACCCCTTGAGCGCCTCCCAGAGCGCTTCCTGGTTCACCGGGCCGCTGATGACCGTCTCGTCCTTCCTGCCATACTGGCTGACGGCATCGGGTCCGAGGGCTTCGATGTCCGCCGGCGCGATGCGGAAGAGCCCCATCGGGGTGCGGACGGTGACCGAGCCGCCGAGGGCCTGGGTGACGGTGACTTCCGTGCCTTTTTCCAGCACGACGACATCCCCGGCGGGAATGAGGGTCGCAGCACAATCCCGGACAAGCTGATAGGCGGAGGACATGCTTTGAAAACAGGCGGTTCGGACCAAAGACGCAAGCGTGGGGTGCGACCTAGGGCCTTGAACGGTCGTCCGTCGGTCCGGCTGTCCGCGCGGCGCTTCTTCGCTTGCCGAGGGGGCGGAGGGGCTTACGGCTTGAGTCATGTCCGTCTGGTTCAATCCCGCCCGTGAAATCGATGCCTTGCTACGCAAAGCGGCGGCCGCCGTCCCCGGGCTGGAGGGCGATTTCAATCCCGAGCTGAAGCCGTCCGACCCTCGCCATGCGGACTTCCAGGCCAACGGCGTCCTCGCCGCCGCCAAGAAGGCCAAGGCCAACCCGCGCGCCCTCGCCACGGCCCTCGTGGAGGCCGTGCGCGCCCAGGGCGGGCTCGACGACAAGATCGTCCAGATGGAGGTCGCCGGTCCGGGCTTCATCAATTTCAAGCTCACGCCCGCCGCCCTCGGCGCCTGGCTCCGCGAGTACCGCGACGAATCCAAGTGGCGCGCCGGCGCGTCCCGCCTGATGGGCGGCCGCAAGGTCGTGATCGACTACCCGTCGCCGAACACCGCCAAGCAGATGCACGTGGGCCACCTGCGGCCGATCGTCATCGGCGAGGCCGTCGCCCGCCTGATCGAGTTCTGCGGCGCCGACCTTGTCCGCGACAACCACATCGGCGACTGGGGCACGAATTTCGGCATCCTCATCCTCGCGATCCGTCGCGCCGGCTTCCAGCTCGACGCGAAGAGCCCGACGGCGCTCGAGGACCTCGAGCGCCTTTACAAGGAGGGCAGCGCCGCCACCAAGGCCGACCCGGCGCTCATGGACGCCGCCCGCGCCGAACTCGCGAAGCTCCAGTCTGGCGACCCGGCCAACACCGCCCTCTGGAAGGAGATCGTCGAGGTCTCCAACGCCGCCTGCCAGCGCATCTACGACCAGTTCGGCCTCAAGACCGACGTCATCCTCGGCGAATCCTTCTACCGCGACAAGGTCGACCAGGTCTACGCCGAGCTCGCGAAGCATAAGCTCGCCGAAGAAAGCGAAGGCGCGCTCGTGGTCTGGCATGACGAAGAGCCGCGGTTCTCGCGCGACGCCGAGACCAAGATGCCCTTCATCGTCCGCAAGAAGGACGGTTCCTCGAACTACGCCTCCACCGACCTCGCGACGCTGCTCTACCGCGCCGAGCACTTCAAGGCCGACGAGATCGTCTACGTCACCGACGGCCGTCAGCAGGACCACTTCCACCAGCTTTTCCTGACCGGCGCGAAATGGTTCAAGGTCTCGGACCGCAAGCTGCCGCGCCTCCGTCACGTCTGGTTCGGCACGATCCTCGGCGAGGACGGCAAGGCCATCAAGACCAAGTCCGGCGAGCCGGTCCGCCTGCAGGAACTCATCGACCAGGCCGAGAAGCTCGCCTTCGAAGCCGTCACCAGCAAGAACCCCGACCTGCCCGAAGCCGAGCGGAAGGCGATCGGCAAGGCCATCGGCGTCGCCGCCATGCGTTACGCCGACCTGTCGTCGAACCGCACGATGGATTACACCTTCTCGTGGGGCAAGCTGCTCGCCTTCGAAGGCAACACCGCCCCGTACCTCATGTACGCCGTGGTGCGCGTCCGTTCGATCTTCCGTAAGAGCGGCCTGGCCGTGGGGCAGGGCGAAGAAGGCGCTTCCGATCCGGAGACCCCGGCCGAAGTCGCGCTCGCCCGCAAGCTCCTGGCGTTCACCGCCGCGCTCGACCAGGCGCTCGAAGAGCTGCGTCCGCACCATCTCTGCACCTATCTGCACGAGCTGGCGGCCGCCTACGGCACCTTCTACGCCGCCGACAGCGTCATCGTGGACGATCCGGCCGTGAAGGCCCGCCGCCTCATGCTGTGCGCGCGCACCTGCGCCGTCATGGAGACCGGCCTGCGCCTGCTCGGCATCGAGCCCGTCGAGCGGATGTGACGGTCTTAGCTCGCTGTTCCCGGATCAAGAATACAACATCAGCGAAGTTGCTAAACCTCCACCATGAAAACTCTCTTCGCCTTATTGTTTGCGGGAATCATGGCTGTAGATGCAGGCGCAGCCATGACCATTGAAGAGTACCTGACTAGGTCGTCAGAGCAAAAACTGTCAGTGTTACGCGGCAGGCCAGATCGGGCTTTGACCGATACATCACAGTTGCTCCGGCTCTACAGTTTCAGCCTCAACGATAGATCGATCGATGTTCAAAGAGCTGCGGCGCAAGCAAGCGTGTTCCTGGTCATGGGCTTACAAGAAGCGAAGCCGGCGGGCAACGCGCCCGCATTCCCAGGGCAGGACTCGGCCGACTTGCAGCGTGCCTTGATTAAACTGTTGAATCACGAAGACAAAGCCATTCGTGCGGCCTCAGTCACGGCCTTGGCCTATTCTTCATCTCCTAGGCCCGAACTCGAGAGGCTGCTTATATCGACGATCAAAGCCGAGAAGGACGACGAGATCGCGGGCGGGATGATTGAAGCAGTGGCGCAAGCCGGCTATGGCACCGAACAGTTCGTGAGCGAGGTCTCCAGCCTTTTTCAACGAACAACTGACTCACGGGCGGCATACGCGGCGGGCAAAGTATTGGGGCACCTGAAGCCTGAGAGCGCACTTGATTTGCTCATCTCGTTGGCCTCAAAGCCGAACGAGGCACAGCGCCACGCCATTCAAGCTCTCGGAGCTTACGGCGCGAAAGCTGCAAAAGCGAAATCTGCTCTTGAAGCCTTGATGAAGGATCAGGCAGCACCAGAGGACATCCGCAACCTTGCCCGCATCTCGTTGGAGGCAATCAACACCGACAAGCCGCAGCCCGGCAGCCTTCAGCTTATGAAGTTGAAGGCTCTTTGGCCTCTTGCGCTAGGGTCGTCGCCCAATGACTCGTCGAAACAAACAGTGCCAGGGGTGAATCCCACGCCAACGCTGCGGTCGTCATCGCCGAAGAAGGAACCCGATGCGACTCCAGCTCGTTCGCTTCGCTGAGGAGTTAAGGACTGCGGAAGTCCTTCATGGTCAGGCCGCATAATGGGGCGCTGTAGGCAACAGGTCCCCCAGAGGTAAGCGGATGTAAGCCGCCCGCCCTGGCGGGTCTGCGCTTGTCACCGAAGGCACGCCGGAAGAACCTCTGCGGATGGCGGACCGTCTCCTTAAAGTCACCCGCGGCGAGATCATCGCCCGAGGCCTCCTCTGCCATTGCCCCAACTGCGGTAAGCGGGGCCTGCTCGCTTCCTGGTTCCGGCTGGGCAAGGCCTGCGCCTCCTGCGGCATGGATCTCGCCCGTTCGGCGGGGATCTATTCCGGCACGACCTCCATCGGGTACGTGGCCGCCATCCTCTTCGTCATCCTCCCTGTCTGCTTCCTGGTGACCTACAAGGTCCTCTCGGTCACCGCCGGCGTCCTGCTCGGCATCTTCGGCACCTTCGGTTTCATCGTCCTGATCTACCCGGTCATGCTCTGCTGGATGGTCATGGCCTATCATGTGGCCATGCCGGGGGCGGAAGGTGCGGCCTGACCCCATGTTCGGTCTCCAGACATCATTAAAAACGTTATGAGGAACTTGCAGCGAAAAAAGCCATTCATAGTGCTGGCGCTTCTTCTCCTGATGTGTGGCTTTTTGTGGCTAACGCTACCCAAGATAACCCCGCCGATAGCAGAGCAAGTCGAGCAAACCACCCCACCGGCGAAACCATCAACCAGACTGACCGTGATTAAGCTGCCCAGAGTCGAACCGTTGGAGTCTTGGCAACCGAACGGTTCAACGCCGAAAACAATACCGGAGAATATGCGAGGAGCGACTGATGACCCATCTGTCGTTGAGCTTCTGACTAATTACCAAAGGGTGGAAGTCGGGAAGGTGGTGGCGACAGATAAGGGGACTCAACAGCTATGGGTTGGACCAAAACTCCTTTTTGAAGCAAGGCGGATTGGCTCACGTTCGAGGGCGGAAGACGGCACTATTTGGCTTGATGCGATTACTGGCGAGCATCCGCCAATTGAAGAAGCGGAGGTCACAGGAACAGGCGACGAAGCCAAGCTCATCAGCAGCCCGCGAGAAATTTGGTTCGTCACGCCGATAGGCAGCAAAACTAGGTTACAACTACCAAGCATGGATGCTTTCGCCCCGGTGATTGATCCGAGCGGCAAGACTATTGCATTTACGGGGAGGTTGCTTGACGACAAGGGCTTTCCATCCAGCCAGCGGCTCTACGTCGGGGGTGCAGTAAGTGGCCAATATCGAGTTTTTGCGGGAGACGAACACCTGCAAGACTACCAAGTTTGGGCGTTTGATTGGGTGAAAGACGGCACGGTTCTCAGGGTGCTACAAGATCACGGCGAAACAGGCGGACACATGAAACTCAAACAGGTTCGCGTTGAGTGAGTCGAGGGAGTCAACTCCAGCGCTTCGCAAAGCTCACCAGCTCCACACCGTAGTCAGAACAATGGGTCAGGCCGCACCCTAAATCAAGCGCACCTAAATTCACCTTTTAATCAGGTGCGCTCCTCGGAAGGTACGGCCTGACCCTTTACTCGGCCCGGCGGCCGCCTACGGTACCTTCTACGCCGCCGACAGCGTCATCGTTGACGACCTGGCCCTGAAAGCCCGCCGCCTCATGTTGTGCGCGCGCACCTGCGCGGTCATGGAGACCGGCCTGCGGCTGCTCGGCATCGAGCCAGTCGAGCGGATGTGAGGCCCTTTTGCCGGAGGATAGGTTCGAGTCCCATCCTCTCCGCCACTTTGGACGCGAAACCACAGTA
>JBDKKH010000151.1:0-5792 GCA_039796215.1 Verrucomicrobiota bacterium | reverse complement strand
GGATGCCGGAACGTTTCGCACTTTTGCTCAACCAAGCCTCTGGTCTTCCGAGCCTCTAACGTTTTCCCGCCACCTGCCACCCGGAGCTGCCACCTGCCACCCGAGATTTTGTTACATCTTTGCACTGCTCCGAGCCTCTCGTTTGCCCTATCTCTCTCCGGCCAACGGATCAATCGTTCAACCGACCAACCCGCGCCCTTCGATGCAAGTGCGTGATAAATCACACCCCTACCTTTTGGTGTCGGGACACATTCTCAGGTGGCAGGTGGCAGCCCCAGGTGGCAGGATGCCGGAACGTTTCGCACTTTTGCTCAACCAAGCCTCTGGTCCTCCGAGCCTCTAACGTTTTCCCGCCACCTGCCACCCGAGATTTGGTTCCATCTTTGCACTGCTCCTAGCCTCTCGTTTGCCCTGTCTCTCTCTCTGGCCAACCGGCCAACTGATCAACCGATCAACTGACCCACTCCTTCCGCTCAGAAAAAGCGGATCGTCTTGATCCGCATCTTCTCGTGCTCGGCGTCGGTGCAAGGAGCGTCGATCGGCACGGCGGGCGCCTGGTCGCTGGGTTTCACGAGCCCGTTGGCGACGAGGTATTGTTCGACTTCGGCGCCGGAGACGTCGGCGAGGAGCACGCCGTCGATCTCCACGCAGGGCGACAGTCGCTGGCCGGATTTCTCCACCATCTCGGCGTAGTTCACCGGGTTGTTGATGATGTCCACGTCTTGGTAGTTCAGGGCGTATTTCGCCATGATGGCGCGTACGCCGTTGCTCCAGCCGCAGCTGGGTTTGAGGTAACAACGGATATCCATGGCCCACACCTATGCCGGCCTCGGCCGGGTAATCAAGCCCGGCGGCTTTTCTTGGGGCTGATTTCCACGACGGCCGGCGGGCGCGGCTCATACCAGTAGCCGATCCCGTGGATCGTCCGCAGGCAGTCGAGCTTCTGGCCATGGTCGCTGAAAGCGTCGCGGATCTTCGCGACATATTGGTCGAGCGAACGGCTCCGCAGGTCCGCGTGCACGCCCCAGACGGCGTGGATCAGGCTGTGGCGGCTGATGATGACGCCGGGGTTGGCGTGCAGGTGGTAAAGGATGCCGAGTTCCTTCCGCCCGAGCTTGCGCGCCTTGGCGCCCGCGAAGACGAGCTCGAGCCGGTCGGCGTGCACCTCGGCGCCGTTGAAAAGGAAGACGCCCGTGCCGAGCGCGGCGTTGACGGTGAGCCGGCTGTCGCCCGCCGTCTCGCTGCGCCGCAACACGGCCCGCAGGCGGGCCACCAGTTCTTCGGGATGATGCGGTTTGACGATGAAATCGTCGGCGCCCGCGTCGAGGGCCTTGGCGGCCTTCGCGCCGTCGCGTTGGCTCGAGAGGAAGACGACCGCGGGCGCGTGGCTCTGACGACGGATTTTTTCGAGCACCGCGAAACCGTCGAGATCCGCCAGGTCGGGATCGAGGAGCACGAGGTGCACGTAGGATTCGCCGACGAATTTGAGGGCGGTGGCTCCTTTATGGAAAACTTGGGTGGCAAGCCCAGCAGTCATCAGTTGGTCGGCGATCGCGGCGGCGAGGCTGCGGTCATCTTCAATGATAACCACCAAAGGCTTCTGCTTGGGGCTCATGCAGAATTTTGGGGGCGGGGGTAAGACTAGGGGGTATTGGGAGTTGTAAAAAAGTTCGGGGTATTGCCAAGCCTCTTTAAACCCGCACGGTTCGAGCCATGAGCGAAGAGCCCGCCCCGAGTCCCAAGCGCGTCCTGGCGATCCGGATCTTCTTGGTCCTCTTCATTCTCTCCGCGGCTTACATGGCCTGGTTCGGCGTGCAGCAGCAGCGTCTCCATGGCGGCAAAGGCGAAGGAAAGTCCCCTAATCCTTACGAAGACCGCAGCCTTTTCGGCCGCTGAGGGCCGGGGGGCAGGGGGGTGTCGGGCTTATTTCTAAAAACTTGACCAGAGGGACTTCGTTCCTACGTTTCTCACTTCCACCGACCGCCCCCTTCGTCTAGCCCGGTCCAGGACACCTCGTTTTCACTGAGGTAACTGGGGTTCGAATCCCCAAGGGGGCGCCAGGTGGAAGCTTTTTGATCCGACCTCTCCAGCGAGAGGCCGAGATCTTGGCTGGGTTGTTCACATTACCCCTTGCATCGGTTCAAAAAATAATGAAACATCAGCCCAGCCTTGTTTTCCTTGGCTGTACTCGATGAAACCTCCTTCTGAGAAGTCCGCCGGTCGCCGCCCCAGCGCCCCGTCGTTCCCACCTCTTCAGCCGGCCGAACTCGAGCTGGCTGATTTCTTCGTCCGCATGGCTGGCATCCTGGGGGTCCCGCGCTCGGTGGCTGAGATCTACGCTCTGCTTTACATTTCTCCGGAAGCCCTCGACTTCGACCACATTCAAGGCCGGCTCGGTATCAGCAAAGGTTCTGTGAGTCAGGGACTTAAGTTCCTGCGCGACCACGAGATGGTGCTCTCGGTCAAGCACCCGGGCTCCCGCCGTCCGCGCTGGCAGCCGACCCCATCCTTGGCGGCCTCCTTGGTCG
The DNA here is from genome assembly GCA_039796215.1 of Verrucomicrobiota bacterium. Taxonomy (GTDB): domain Bacteria; phylum Verrucomicrobiota; class Verrucomicrobiia; order Opitutales; family UBA953; genus UBA953. Next base: position 3,264 of record JBDKKH010000151.1, on the reverse strand, counting down.
CTTTGCTCCGGAGCCAAGTCCTGCCCGCTTTGGAACGGGCGCAACCCTCCTTGCAGCGCGTGCTCACCGAAGCCGAAGCCCGTGGGGCTGACGCCGCAGTGATCGAGCGACTCAACCGCCTCAGCCGTTGGAATAGCCGAGCCCTCGAGCTTGCGCCGCTCCTCCTGCCGCCCCCGGTTCCCTGACCCTTTCTGCCGGCGCTGCCGGTGACAGTCCTTCTTTCCCGTACGTGCCCGCGAAATTCGCCTCCACGTGCGGTAGCCTGCCCGAGTCATCCGCCATCTTCTCATCTCCCATGCGTATCGCCATCACTTCCGGCTATTTCGACCCGATGCACCGGGGTCACTTGGAACTTCTTGAACTCTCCCGCGCCCAAGGCGACGTGCTCTGGGTCATCGTCAACACCGACGCCCAGGCCGCCCTCAAGAAAGGCAAGGCCCTCATCGACCAGGACACCCGTCTGGCGGTGACGAGCGCCCTCCGGGTCGTCGACCGCGCGGTGCTGTCGATCGATACCGACGGTTCGGTCTGCGCCACCCTCGACTGGCTCCTCGGCGAGGCGAAGGCCCAGGGGCACGAGGCGATGTTCTGCAAGGGCGGCGACCGCCACGCGGGCAACATCCCCGAGATGGTCGTCCTCGCGAAGCACGGCGCGAAGCTCATCGACGGCCTGGGCGCCAAGATCGACAGCAGCTCGCGCATCATCGCCGGCGCGAAAAAGCCTTCCGCCTGATCCCTATTCCCTCTACCAGAATTCATCTATCAAATGAAGAAACGCGCGCTCATCACCGGCATCACGGGCCAGGACGGCTCCTACCTCGCCGAGTTCCTCCTCGCCAAGGGCTATGAGGTCCACGGCGTCATCCGCCGGTCCTCCTCCTTCAACACCTCGCGCATCGAGCACCTCTACATGGAGGACCTCGTCCGCGACATCCACACGAAGAAGATCCAGCTCCACTACGGCGACCTCGGCGACGCGACCGGCCTGATCCGGCTCATCGGCGACGTCCAGCCCGACGAGATCTACAACCTCGGCGCGATGTCCCACGTGAAGGTGTCCTTCGACATCCCGGAATACACCGCCGACACCGACGGCATCGGCACCCTCCGCCTGCTCGAAGCCATCCGCATCCTGAAGATGGAGCAGAAAGTGCGCATCTACCAGGCTTCGACCTCGGAGCTCTACGGCAAGGTGGTCGAGGTGCCGCAGTCCGAGACGACTCCCTTCTACCCGCGCAGCCCTTACGGCGTCGCCAAGATCTACGCCTACTGGATCACCCGCAACTACCGCGAGGCCTACGGGATGTTCGCCTCCAACGGCATCCTCTTCAACCATGAGTCCGAGCGCCGCGGCGAGACGTTCGTGACGCGCAAGATCTCCCTCGCCGTCGCCAACATCGTCCACGGACGCCAGGACTGCCTCTTCCTCGGCAACCTCTCCGCGCAGCGCGACTGGGGCTACGCCCCGGACTTCGTGCAGTGTATGTGGCTCATCCTGCAGCATAAGCAGCCCGACGATTTCGTCATCGCGACCGGCAAGATGTACACCGTCCGCGAATTCTGCGCGCACGCCTTCCGCCGCGCCGGCATCGAGCTCGAGTGGCGCGGGTCGGGCGCCGACGAGAAGGGCGTCGACCGCAAGACGGGCAGGACGCTCGTCGCCGTCGACCCGCGCTATTTCCGTCCGACCGAGGTCGAGCAGCTGCTCGGCAATCCGGCCAAGGCCGTCCGCGAGCTCGGCTGGAATCCGCAGCAGACTTCCTTCGAGCAGCTGGTGCAGAAGATGGTCGACCACGACCTCAAGGCCGTCGCCCACGCCCACCGTTGATGGACCATTCCGCCAAGATCTACGTCGCCGGCCATCGCGGGATGGTCGGCTCGGCCATCGTCCGCGCCCTCCGCGCGGCGGGGCACACGACCATCGTCACCCGGACCTCGGCCGAACTCGACCTGCGTGACGGCCCGTCGACCCGGGCCTTCCTCGCCGCCGAGAAGCCGGACGTCGTCGTGATGGCCGCGGCCCGCGTCGGCGGGATCAAGGCCAACGCGACCGAGCCCTACGATTTCCTCCACGACAACCTGGCGATGGCGGCCAACGTCATCGAGGGCGCGCGCCTGGCCGGCGTCCGCAAGCTGCTCTTCCTCGGGTCCAGCTGCATCTACCCGAAACTCGCGCCGCAGCCGATCCGCGAGGATGCGCTGCTCACCGGCCCGCTCGAGGTCACCAACGAGGCCTATGCGATCGCCAAGATCGCCGGCATCAAGCTCTGCGACCACGCGCGCGCCCAGTACGGCTGCGATTTCATCAGCGCGATGCCCTGCAACCTTTACGGCACCGGCGACAACTTCTCGCTCGAGAACTCCCACGTCCTGCCGGCGATGATCCGCAAGATGCACGAGGCGAAGCTGCGCGGCGACGCCGTGCTCCGGCTCTGGGGCACCGGCACGCCGCTCCGCGAATTCCTGCACGCCGACGACCTGGCCGAGGCCTGCCTGGTGCTCCTCGATCGTTATGCGCAGGCTGGCCACATCAACGTGGGCTCGGGCGAGGAACTTTCCATCCGCGAGCTCGCCGGCCTCGTCGCCCAGGCGGTCGGTTTCACCGGCCGCGTGGAGTTCGACCCGTCGATGCCCGACGGCACGCCGCGCAAGCTGATGGACGTCTCCCGCATCCGCGCCCTCGGCTGGAAGCCGCGCATCACCATGGCTGCCGGCATCCGCGATGCCTATGCGTGGTATCTCGCGAACGCCGCCGAAGCGCGGAAGTGACCGCGCTGGGCAGGGACAGCACCACGTGCTGTCCTAGGTGCAAAAGTGCAACCGGCCTAAGGCCTGTGCAAAGGTGCAAACGTGAAGCCACTTATAAGTTAGTTGATCGGTTGATTCGTTGGCCGGTTGGCCAGAGCAAGAGCAAGACAGCCGAAGGGAGACCGGAAACCGGATAGTTTACTGCGGATATTCTCATGAAGGTGACGGGTGACGGCCATCGGGGCCTCAGCCTTTCGGGGATCGGCCGTTCGGCCTTCAGCAGCCGGCTCCAGGTTTCAGCCAAAGCTCAAAGTGAGTCGGTCCTACCCCCACCCCGGTCCCTACCCCTGCCCCTAAATTCACCTTTGCACTTTTGCACAGGAGCTCCGCTCCGATTTGCACTTTTGCAAGCGGCTACGCCGCCCCTCCGGCGTGCGGCCTCCCTTGCCCACGTGTCAACGTGTCAACCTGCCAGCTAGTCCTGCCTCGTTCTGTTCAACTAAGCCTCTGGGCCTC
>JBDKKH010000150.1:0-4210 GCA_039796215.1 Verrucomicrobiota bacterium | reverse complement strand
GGCACGCACACGTCGCTGACCGACGCGGCCCGCCCCGTGGCCGAAGCCCTGGAGCGCCATGGCCGCGTGTCGCGCGGCGTGATCAGCGCGCGCGTCCGCGCGAGCACCCTTTCGATCAAGGTGATGAAGCTCGGCGGCGGCCTGCGCGTGACGGTCGTCTCCAAGGGCTCGCGTCAGGAGCTCCACGTGTACGGGCTGACGGCCGAACGCGTCGGCGTCATCCTGTCGGGCCCGGATTTCTCCGGCTACAAGCTGAACTTCGCCGATGAGTGAGCTCCCCGTCTGCGTGGCCGAAGCCACGCCCGCCGATTGGGCCGCGGCCGGCGAAGGCTGGACGCACCTGCCTTACCTCGCGCGCTTCGCGGCCGACCGGCTCCCGGCTTCCTGGGAAAGCTTCCTCACGGGTCGTTACCACGCGGTCTTGGAAAGCGGCCGCACGGGCAGCCTCACCATCGCCGTGCCCGTCGCCGAACGGGTGACCGTGTTCGGCGCCGACGGGCGCGTCGTGATGCATGCCGCCGAGGGCGCCCATGAAGAGGCCGCCGAAGCCCCCCTGGCTTTCCTGCGCCGTTGGTCGCGCGAGGTCCGCGCGCCGCGCCTGCCCGGCTGGCCGGCTTTCCAGGGCGGCCTGCTCGCGCTGCTCGGCTACGAAGTCGCCGCGGGCTTCGAGCCGGTGCGCGCCGCGCCCGCCGACACGTCGGCGCCCCTCGCGGCTTTCCTCGAAGCGCGCGAGGCGTGCGTGTTCGACGCCGCCCGGCGCGAATTGACCGTCGCGATCCTGCTGCCCGCGCCGGTCTCGGCGGCCGCGCTGCGCTCCGCCCAGGCCCGCGCCCGTTCGCTCGCGGCGTTATGGCACGCCGCGGCCGCGCGACCCGCCGCGCCCCTGCCGCCGCCCGCCGGACCCGCCACCCCGCTCGCGTCGTCCTTCGACGAACCGGGCTTCCGCCGTGCGGTCGCCCGCTGCCAGGAATACATCGCGGCCGGCGACACCTATCAGGTCAATCTGTCGGCCCGCTTCGAGGTCGCCCCGTTCGCGCCGTTGCTCGCCTACGAGGTGCTGCGCGCGGCGAACCCTTCGCCCTACATGGGCTACGCGCGCCTGCCCGGCGCCACGCTCGTCTGCGGCTCCCCTGAGCTGCTCGTCGAGGTCGTCGCCGGCCGGATCGCCTCGCGGCCGATCGCCGGCACGCGCCCGCGCGGCGATGACGAGGCCGCCGACCTCGCCTGGGCGCGCGAACTCGCCGGCGACACCAAGGAGAAGGCGGAGCACCTGATGCTCGTCGACCTGCTCCGCAACGACGTCGGCCGGGTCGCGCGCGCCGGTACGGTGCGCGTGCCGGAATTCATGGCGGTCGAACGCTATTCCCACGTGATGCACCTGGTCTCGCAGGTGGAAGGCGAGCTCGCCGCGGGCGCGGGCCCGGCCGACGTGATCCGGGCGCTCTTCCCCGGCGGCACGGTGACGGGCGCGCCCAAGGTGCGCACGATGCAGATCATCGCCGAGCTGGAACCGGTCGCGCGCGGCTGCTACACGGGTTCGCTCGGCTGGATCGGCGCTTCCGGCGACCTCTGCCTCAACATCATCATCCGTTCGCTGTGGTCCGCCGACGGCCGCGGTTTCGTGCAGGCGGGGGCCGGCGTGGTGGCCGATTCCCTGCCGGCGCGCGAATACGCCGAGAGCCTGCGCAAGGCCCAGGCGCCCTTGCTCGCCGCCGCGCGCGCGGCCCTGCCATGATCGGGTGGCGCCAAGGCGGGTGGGTCGAGCTGCCCGACGGCGTCGAGGTCGGCGCGCTGCACGCGGGCCCGTCGCTCTTCGAGACGTTCGCGGTGCGCGGCGGCCGCGTGGCCTGCCTCTCCGATCACGTGGGACGCCTGGTCGCGGCGTGCCCGCGCCTGGGAATCGACCCCGATCGCCTGCGGCTGGGGAACGCCGACGCGGCGCGCTGGTCCGCTCCGCTCGCCGGACTCCTGGCCCGCAACGGGCTCACCGCGGGCATCGTGCGCTGGCTGGCCGCGCCCGCGGACGACGGCTTGGCCGCGGAATGGCTGACGGTCCGGGCCTTGCCGGCCACGCCCGCGGCGATCGATCTCTATCAGCTCGCCTTGCGCCGCGACGCGGCCGAATGGCTGCCGCGTCCGAAGAGCGGACCTTGGCTGAACTCCTCGGCGGCCTGGCGCGAACTGCGCGGCATCGCCGATCGCCCCGACGCCGAGGGCGTGCAGTTCGACGCCCGCGGCTGCCTGAGCGAAGGCCCGCGCAGCGCGTTCGCCTGGTGGGACGGGGAGTCCTGGAATTTTCCGCCGGCTGAGACGGACCGCCTGCCGGGCACGGCCCAGGCGCAGTTCCGCGCGTCGCTCGCCGCCGCCGGCCGGCCGGCGCGTGATGTCTCCTGGCCGGGCTTCCCGCTCGCCGCCCGTTCCTTCTTGGTGCTCCGTTCGACCTTCGAGGGCGGCGCGACGCCGGCGCGATCCTATCACGCCGAGGGCCGGCTGGTCTGGCGTCCCTCGGGCGAACAGGCCGAAGCCGCGCGGGCCATGGCGTCCCTGGCCGCCTGGCGCGCTCAGCGCAGCGTCAGCTTGGCGTAGACCGGCAGCGCCGTCGCGAGCACGAACAGCGCGAGGTAGATGACGCTGATCAGGGCCGCGCCGCAGGTCGCGGCGAGCAGCTTGGCGAGCCGGACCGCGGGCTCTTCGCCTTCGCGCCGATGCGTGGTCGCCGCGTAGGCGGTGACCGCGAGGCCGGCGAGGAGCAGACCGACGAGGGTCATCGTGAAATGATTGAAGAAGAGGCCCGTCAGCGTCGGGAAACTCTGGGCCTCGGAAGCGAGCAGGACGGCGAGCACGGGCTGGGCGCGGAAGGCGACGGCGCCGGCCGCCGCGGGCAGGGCCGCGCAAAGGAAGACGGCCAGGGCGGAGAGGGTCCGGAGCTCGCGAGGGGTCATGCGCCGAGTATCCCGAGGCGTTTTCCTGGGGTCAATGCCGGGATTCTCCCTCGCCAAATCAGCGCCTGCGGGCTATGCCCTGCAGGACATGGAATCCGTCTGGTATCTCTGGCTGGTCTTCGTGCTGCTCAACGCCGGCGCGGCGGGCATCTCGCTCGTCGCCGGGGTGGTCTCGGCCCTGTCCCACGCCGAGCTCGAGGAGCTCCGCCGCCGCGACGCCTCCGCCGTGGTCTCGATCGAGCGCTCCCGCGGCGACCAGGGCAACACGCTGGCCGCCTTCGACGTGCTGTCCGCCGCCTTCGTGGGCCTGAGCGCGCTGCTCGGTGGCGCGCTGCTCGGCGTCCGCCTGCTCCCCTTGCTCGACGAGAGCTGGCGCTACGCCGCCTTCACGGTCGCGGGCGCCGTCGCGGGCTCCTTCTTCATGGCGTGGCTGACCATCATGCTTCCGCGCAAACTGGGGATGCACTTCCGCCTGGCGCTGGCCCCGCGCATCGCGTCCTCGCTCCAGCTCGTCCGCGGGGCCGCCAAGGTCCTGCGCACGCTGGGCAAGCTTCACGACTCGCTGGCGCCGCCCGAGGAAGCGGGTGTCGACCGGGCCGACGCCGACATCGGCAGCCTGGCCCAGGCCGCGGCGCGCGAAGGGAAGATCACGCAGGCCGAAAGCACGCTCGTGGCCAACGCCGTGCGCCTCGACGACATCCCGGTCTCGCAGGTCCTGACCCCGCGTCCGGTGGTCACTTCGATCGAGGCGGACCTCACGGTGGCGGACGTGCTCCGCCTCCACCCGACCGTCCCGCACGGGCGTCTCCCGGTCTGGCAGCACGATCCGGACCGCATCGTCGGCGTGGTCCGTCGTCGCGACCTGCTCAAGGCCGCCGGCGAAGGGCGACGCGAGGTGCGCGTCCGCGAGCTCATGGGCAAGGCCCACGTGGTGCCCGAGAACGCGACGCTTTCCGACGCCCTGCACGACCTCGTGCGCGCCCATCAGCACCTGGCCGTGGTCGTCGACGAGTTCGGCGCCTTCGCCGGCGTGATCACGCTCGAGGACGTCTTCGAGTCGCTGCTCGGCGTGGAGATCTACGAGAAGGACGATCCGCATCCCGACATGCGCGAGCTCGCCCGTCAGCGCGGCCATCGCGTCGGCCGGCGGACGGGCGGCGACCATCCGCCCAAGCCCGCCGCATGACCTTCGCCGCGCTGGCCTACTGGACGCACGACCTCGACCCGGTCGCGTTCCGCTTCCCGGAAAGCTGGGGCCTGCGGGGCGT
>JBDKKH010000149.1:0-3502 GCA_039796215.1 Verrucomicrobiota bacterium | reverse complement strand
CATGCGCGAAGATATCCCCGAGTGGTTGGGCAAGCCGCCGATCCGAGGCTCCGAAAAGTGGGCCGGTTGGCTGGCGCAATGGCGTCAGTATGCGAAGACGGAGCTCAAGGATGAAGCCGCCGATGACCCTGATTATGATTTCGGCCTGCTCACTCAGGAAGAACGCTGGCGGGTGGCCCTGCGCTTGCTCGTCCAAGCCCGGATCGAGGCAGGACGACGCGACGAACCCCTCCCCAAGGGCATCCTATCCGTGCGTAAAGTGAGCGACCTGGACCATGCCGGCGTCGTGGCCTGGCAGGTGGGGCGGTCGGTCGTCTCGCCGATACCCGACGAGGCTTTCACCTTGGCGCTCGATTGGAGCAACACCCGCGAGACCCCGCGGCGCCGACGGATCTCGCACGGCATCCGTTACGGCTTCATCGCCGGACTTGGCGGCGAGCCGACCTCGCCGGCCTGGTCTTCGCCCGACTACGTCGCGGCCTATGAAGCCGCCTGGGAGCTCGGCAACGCGCTCGCCATCGAGAACGACCCGAGGGGATAGGTTGCGGAAAGCCCGTGCGTGGGCAGAATACGCCCTCATCGCATCATGGATATCATCGCCGTCGTCCTCCTCCTGATCGTCCTGGCCGTCCAGGTCTACGTCTCCTTCATCAAGTCCGCCGGACCCGCCGGCGAAGACAAGTCCAGCGCCCTGCTGCTCGAGGACCTGCGCCGTCAGCTCGGTGAAGCCTCCGCCACCGCAGAGCGCGAGCGCGCCGCGAAAGGCGACGCGCAGACCAGGGCAGCCGGCGCCGAGTCGGCGCGCCTGGCGGCGCAGCAGCAGCTCAGCGAAGCCCAGCAGGCGAACACGCGGGCCGTGGAGCAGCTGCGCACCGACCACGCCAAGGCGCTGGCCGACGCGGAGGCCCGTTACAACAAGGCGCTGGCCGACCTGCGCCTCAGTTTCGAGAAGACCAGCACGGACGTCCTCAAGGGCATGGCTCCCGACGTCACCAAGGAAGTCTCCACCCGCGTGGAGCCTCTGATCGCGCAGATCAACACCGCGCTGGAAAGCTACCGCCAGGCCATGCAGCAGGGCATGCGGAGCCAAGGCGACGCGCTCGCCGCGGTCGGCGCGCAGATGAAGACCATCAGCGAGACCACCGCCGCGCTCGCCACGAGCACCACGGACTTCACCTCCGTCCTGAAGTCCTCGCAGCACCGCGGCAAGTGGGGCGAACAGACGCTCCGCAACGTCGTGGAGGCCGCCGGCCTCAGCCCGCACTGCGACTTCGCCGAACAGGTCTCGCAGGACGACGCCCGCCCGGACCTGATCGTGAAACTCCCGGGCAACCGTTGCATCATCATCGACTCCAAGGTGCCGGAGTTCGACGTCGCCATCGCCGACCAGGCCGCCCCCAACCGCCGCGAGCTGGTCGCCGCGCACGCCGCCAAGCTGCGCAAGACGCTCCGCGACCTCGCCGCGAAGAATTACCCGATGACGATCCAGAAGCAGGGCGTGACCCCGTTCGACAAGGTGGTGTTGTTCCTGCCGGCCGAATCCCTCCTGAGCACCGCGCTCGAAGGCGACAACGACCTCATTCTCGCCGCCGCGCGCGAAGGCATCCTCATCGCGACGCCGGCGACCCTCATGGGCTTCCTCGGCGCGATCAGCCTCGCCTGGCAACAGCACACCCAGGCCGAGAACGCCGGGCGGATCGCCGACGAGGCGACCGAACTCTTCGACCGACTGGTGAAGTTCGCCGAGCATTTCACCAAGGTGCGCAAAGGCCTGCTCGCCGCGTCGGAAAGCCTCGACGCCGCGATCGGCAGCTACGAATCCCGCATCCGCCCGCAGGGCGAGCGCGTCAGGGAACTCGGCGGCGCCGCGAGCCGCCCCGCCCTGTCCGAGATCCTGCCCGTCAACGCCACGATCCGCCGCCTGGAAAATTCGCCGGAGTAAGCGGAAGCCCTGCTGGTGGAGCCGATGAGGTTCGAACTCACGGCCTCGTCATTGCGAACGACGCGCTCTACCAACTGAGCTACGGCCCCAAACAGCAGGAAAGTAAGGGAAGCCCGCGGAGGCGGGGCGGTCAAGGTTTAGATGCCTGTCGCCTTGCCTAGGGCGGGGAAGCGCGTAAGTTCGGCCTTCCGAAAATACCATGCGCGTAGCCAAAGAAACCGTCGTCGCCATCGAATACACCCTGAAGGACGACCAGGGTAACATCATCGACGCCTCCGGCGACCGGGGTCCCATGGAGTACCTCCACGGCGCCCAGAACATCATCCCCGGCCTGGAGCAAGGCATCGACGGCCTCGTCGCGGGCGACACCAAGCAGGTCGTCGTGCAGCCGCAGCTCGGCTACGGCGAATACAGCGAGAAGCTCCTCCAGCACGTCCCGCTGAGCGCCTTCGGCGCCAACACCCCCCAGGTCGGCATGCGCTTCCACGCCGAGACCAACCTCGGGATGCGCGTGCTCACCATCAAGAAGATCGAAGGCGAAGAAGTCACCTTGGACGGCAACCATGAGCTCGCCGGAAAGACGCTCCATTTCGACATCAAGGTCGTCTCGGTCCGCGCCGCCGAACTCACGGAACTCTCCCACGGCCACCCCCACCAGTCCGGCGGTTGCTGCGGCGGCGGCGGTTGCGGTTCGGGCGAAGGCTCCGAAGGCGGCTGCTGCTCGACCGAGGACTCCTCGGGCGGTTGCTGCTCCTCCGAAGATTCCAAGAGCGGCTGCTGCTCGACCGAAGAGCCGGCGGCCCAGAAGCAGGGTGGCTGCGGTTCGGCCGGCTGCGGCTGCTCGTAAACTCCTCCCGGATCTCCTCCGAAAGGCCGCCCACCGGGCGGCCTTTTTCGTGCCGACGGACCTGATTACAATCCGTCGGTTTTTTTATTCTACATATACATTGTAGAAGTCCGGACCGTGGTCATCAAGAAGCCATGCGCCACCTCCTGCTGCTCCTCGCCGCCCTGCCCCTCTTCGCCATCCCCAGCCAGAAAGACGCCCTCTCGACGGCCAAACGACAAGCCCAGAGCGCGCACGTCGCGGCGCAGCGCTCCAAGGATGCGGCCCAGTTCATCGCCGCGGCGACCGGCCTCCAAGAAGTCGGCCGCAAGGTCATCGCGGCGAATCAGACCGCGATGGCGTCCATCCGAGGCGGCTATCCGTCCGACGTGAAGAGCCGCACCGCCCAGCAGACTTGGGACAAGAAGATGGCGGATATCCGCCGCGACCTGAGCGCGGCCAATGAGAGCCTGGAGCGGTTCTTCCTGCCGACGGAACTCAGCCCTGAGTCGGTGCGCGCGGTCGACCGCTATATCCGCGAAATCGATCTGGCCATCGAGGCCCACCACGCCGCCTGCCTGAATATCCGCTGAGCGGGCCGGCTGGCCAGAGGTCGCGGAAAACGAGAGGCACTGAGGCTCAGTTGAACAGAGAGCCGTTGGTTGATCGGTTGATCTGTTGGCCGGAGGTGGAGACAAATTTCAGGTGGCGGGTGACAGGCACGGGAGTCGGCT
>JBDKKH010000148.1:0-4009 GCA_039796215.1 Verrucomicrobiota bacterium | reverse complement strand
GAATTCATGTCTCGGGTGACGGGTGACAGCCACGGGAGCCAGCCCTCCAGGTTTCGGCCGTCCGGGTTTCGGCTGCTGGCCTCCGGCTACCGGCTGCTGATGGCTGGAATGCCGAGTCCTGAATGGCTGATGCCCTGATGGCCGTCACCCGTCACCTCAGGCTTTCATCTGTCATCCGTCATCGATTCAGCCATCTACCCCTACCCCTACCCCTTCCCCTGCCCCTACCCTCACTTCTTCTCTTCCATCCTCTTCCTCATCTCCTCCGCCCGCGCGGTCGCTTCTTCGGCGTGCTTCACGGCTTCGGTGAGTTTCGTGAGGATGAGTTTCTCGCGTTCCTGCAGGGCGGCGAGGCGCGCGTCGCGGGCCTTCACGGCGTCTTCCCAGCCGCGGAGGGCCGCCTGCCAGTCCTTGGTGCGGGCGACGAACTCGGCGGTCTGTTTCTTGATCTCGGCTTCGGCGGCGGCGCGCTGCGCGCGCGTGCGGTCGAGCTGCGTGCGCAGTTCCGTGAGATCTTGCTTCAGGCCTTCGCCTTCGGCGCGCGCCTGGGCGAGGTCGGCGGTCAGCTTGGCGCGCGTCGCGCCTTCGGCGGCGTAGTCGGCGCGCAGGCCGAGGTCACGCTGCCACTGCCAGCCGGCGACGGCGACGAGCAGGCCGATCAGGACGAACTGGACGGTGCGGATGCTCATCGGCTTTCGACGGGCTCGGCGGCGAAGCGCACTTCGGTGATGCCGGCTTCGCCGACGGCTTCGAGGGCGCGGGTCATCGCGGCGAACGGCGTGCGGGCGTCGCCCTGCACGAGGGCGGCGCGCCCCGGCGCGGCGGCCGCGCGGCGGCGCAGCTCGGCGACGAGTTCGTTGCGGCCGAGCGCGCGGCCATCGAGGGAGAGCGTGCCCGCGGCGTCGACGGCGACGACGAGATCGCGTTCGGCGGAGGCGGTCGCGGCGCCGGAGGTGGGCAGGCGCACCGGCGCGAGGGCCTGGCTCTGCGTCAGGCCGAGCGTGGCCAGGATGAACGTGGCCAGCAGGAAGAACATGATGTCGATGAGCGGCACGATCTCGATGCGCGCGCCCGTCTCCTCATCCTTCGGCCGGCGGAGTCGGATGGCCATCTCAGCGACGGCGCCCGGCTTCGTCGGGCGCAGGTTGGAAATCGCTCACCGGCTGGCCGGCGGCCGCGGCGCTCTTCAGCGCGATCTCGGCCTGGTTGATGGCCTGCTCGAGGTCATGGCGCAGGGACTGCGCGCGGCGGTGGAAGAAGTTGTGCGGGATGAGGCAGAAGATCGCGATGCCCAGGCCCGCGGCGGTCGCGATGAGGGCTTCGCCGACGCCTCCGCTCACCTTGGAGACCGCGAGTTGCTCGGAGCCGATGAACTGGAAGCTGCCCATGATGCCGACGACGGTGCCGAGCAGGCCGAGCAACGGCGCGAGGGTGACGATGGTGCTCAGCAGCCACTGACGGGCGCCGGCCTCCTCGAGCGTCTCTTCGGCGCGCAGCTGCATGGCGGTCACGGGTTCGGTGCGGCCGTTGGCGAGACCGGAGCGGAGCGCGACGAGGAAGGGCGAGGCGGAGCCTTGCGTGCGCTGCCAGGCCGGTCCGTATTGGCCGAGGCGGACTTCCCAGAGGGCTTCGCTGAAGGCCTTGTCGGCGCGGAGGCGACGGACGTTACGCCAGTAGAGCAGACGCTCGGCCACGGTCGCGAGGGCGACGATCAGGCAGACGAGGATCGGCCACATGATGGGACCTCCCTTGAGGAAGGTCTCGACGAGGACGTTGGCGAGGGGCATGGTCACTGGAGTTGGAAGTGGATGGAGATCTCGTAGAGGCGGACGTCGCCGGCCGGGAATTCCCAGCGGCGCAGGATGGTGTCGGTGGCGGCTTCGTCGAGGCGGTGGCACCCCGAGGTGTTGACCGCGCGGGCGCGGCGCACGGCGCCGTTCTCGCCGACTTCGAATTCAACGCGCACGACGCCGCTTTCGCGCCGGCGTAGGCACTCGTAAGGATATTCCGGCCAGGGCTGGCGGCCGGCCATCTCGGCGACGTCGAGCACGATGGGGCCGGCCGTCGCCCCGCCCCGGGAGGAGCCGGTCTTGCCGACGGAGGGGACGGTGGGCGTCGTCACCGTGCGGCTGAGGGTCACGGCGGGGACCTGCGGGAGGGACGGCAGACGCACGTCCGGCAGCGAGCTGATCGGCGCGAGCGGAGCCGGCGCCAACGCGGCGTCCGGCGCGACCGCGGCGCTGTCCGCGTTCGCGGAAGGCGCGGTCCGGAGTTTCGTCGGGTCGAGCCTCACCAGCGCCGGCTTGGCCTTCGCGGGCGGGAGCGTCGCGGGTTCGAGCCGCGGGGGCGTCCGCGTCAGGCCGCTGACCGATACGCCCAGCGCCACGACGGCGAGCGCCACGACGACGAAGTCGAGGAGGCGGTCGGAGTCAGGCTGGACGGGCGCGGGGCGCATGCGCGGGAAAGGTGACGATGCGAGCGCGGCCCGGCGGTGGCAAGTCGCGTCCGGGGCTCAGAAGGCCAGTTCGCCCCCGAAGAACACGGTGCGCGGGGCGTTGGCGCGCGCGCCGAGCGGGGCGCGGCTGATGATGGCCCGCTTATCGAGCAGGTTCTGGACCCCGCCGACGAGTTTGAAGGACGGCGTCAGCTGATAGCGCACGTTGAGATCCACGGTGAGCAGGCCGTCGACCTTGCCGTCGAGCGTGGAGGGATTGGCCAGCGCGCCGGAGCCATCGACGAGCCGAGGGCCGGCGTTATAACCGGTGCCCCAGGTCGCCGAGTAGTAACTGAGGTCGAGCGAGCCGCCCCACGGGCCGGTCTCGAAGCCGAGGCCGGCGGAGAGCTTCCATTCCGGGACATAGGGGATCTCGTTGCCGTTGCTCGCGCCGGCGAAGATGCCCGCCGAATTGCCGAGGCGGCTCCCTTCGATGTCGCTGAAGCGCGCGTGCGTCCAGGTGACGCCGGCGTAGGCCGGGAGGGCGAAGCCGCCGCCTTGGGCGCCGGCGAGGTCGTGGCGCACCAACGCTTCCAGTCCGTAGGAGGTCGCGCCGCCGCCGTTGGTCACGGGCATGAGGCCGCCGCCGGCGACGCCGACGACCGGGGCGATCAGGTTGCGGAAATCCGTGTGGAAGGCCGTGAGCTCCCAGCTGGTCGCGCGCTCGCGGTGACGCAGGCCGAGTTCCTTGCCGAGGCTTTCTTCGGAGCGCGTGCCCGCGGCGTAGCCGGAAGGATTGGCCGCCGAGCCGCCGCGGTAGACGCCGCCGAAGACGGTGTTCTGCGCGTCGAGTTCGTACGTGAAGCCGAGGCCGCCCATGACCATCTCGCTGTCGACGGGCGTATAGGCGCCGCCGGACGTGGTGTTGGCCATGTCGAGGAATTCATAACGGACGCCCGGGCGCAGCGTCAGCGCGCCGAACTTGATCGCATCTTCGGCGAAGAAGGCCGTGGCGACGGTCTCCTGGAAGCCGGCGGACGTCACCGCGCCCTTGGTGCCGGCGCCGATCACGCCGTCGTCGACGACGTAGGTGGTGCGCTGATTGGAGCCGCCCGCGGTGTCGCGGTGGATGCGCAGGCCGGTGACGAACTCATGCTTGGCCGAGGCGGCTTCGAACTGCTTCCGCACCGAGCCCTGCCAGCCGAAGGCCTCGTGGTTGCGCACGGCGTCGTTGGTGTAGAAGGAGCCGTCGTTGCCGGCGACGAGGTCGCCGCGCAGGATCGCGAGGGAAGGAGCGTGCGCGAGGGCTTCGGCGACGTTGGTCCGGAGCGTGGCGCCGGTGGTGGTCGTCAGGCCGTCGAGCTTGTCCCAGTTGCGGTCGAACTGGTTGAAATAAGCCGCGCTTTCCAGCCGCAGTGATTTGTCGGGTTCGGCGATCCACTTGACGTAGGTGCGCCACTGCTCGGCCACGTGGTGGTCGAAGCGGCTCGAGCCGTAGCGGCGGTCAGGATTCGCGCGGAGGTCGGCCTCGGTCAGGCCCGCGTAGGATTCGTCGGCTTCGAAGTCGGTCTGGCC
>JBDKKH010000147.1:0-11173 GCA_039796215.1 Verrucomicrobiota bacterium | reverse complement strand
CGCGCCGTAAGCGAGCACGAGCGCGACATCCGCCGGGCGGGTGATTCCGCAGACCTTGATGCGCGCCGGCCCGATCATGCGAGCGCGGCGACGACGGCGTCGCGGATGGCCTTGGCGGTCGGCGCCGCGGCGGTCCCGGCGAGCGGGATGCCGGCCTTGCGGAGCGCGTCGGCGGTGGTGGCTCCGATCGCGACGGCCTTGGGTTGCCGCGCGCCCGCGTCTGGTCGCAGCGAGGCGGCCTGGTGCAGGAAGGATTCCACGGCGGAGGGGCTGGCGAAGACGATGACGTCGGCGCCGCGGCGGCGGAACTCGGCGGCCTCGGGGGATTCGGCCACGGACTTCTCTTCGGTCGCGTAGACTTTGATCACGTCGACGATGGCCATGGCGCCGTCGGCGAGCAGGCGCGGCAGCTCCGGCGTGTTGAGGTTGCCGGTGACGACGAGGAGCTTCTGGTTCTCGACGTCGTGCTTGGTCATCAGCTCGCGCCCGAGCGAAAGGGCGTCGTTCTGCGTGGCGGTGAGGTCGCTGTCCAGGTGGTACTGGCGCAGGGCCTTCTCGGTCGCGGGACCGAGGCACGCGAAACGGACGCCGCCGACGGAACGGATGTCCGTGAAGCGCTCGAAGAAGCGGTCGAAGAAGCCGCGCACCCCGTTGGCGCTGGTGAAGACGACCCAATCATACTCGCCCATCGCGTCCAGGACCTCGCTGAGGACGGTGTCGTCGGGCTCGAACTTGATCTCGAGCAACGGCAGCTCGGAGACCGCCGCGCCGGCTTCGGCGAGGGTTTCCTTCCAGTCGGCGCCGCGTCCTTCCGGACGGGTGAGGACGACGAGGCGGTCGCGTAAGGGGAGTTTGCTCATGTTCAGCGGGGCAGGATCTGGCGGAGGATGTCGTCGGCCAGCGCGGAGGCCGCGGCGAGGTCGGTGACGGGGAAGGCGAATTCGCGGCGGCCGAAATCCGCGCGGAAGAGATGCACGCGGCCCGCGGCGTGGTGGCAGGCGAACGCGGTGTGGCAGCCTTCGCCGAGCTTGGCGAGGAACAGCCGCTCGACGGTCACGGAGTAAGTCGTGGCAGGGCAGCCGGCGGCGGCATAGAGGGCGACTTCGGCGGAGCGGGACTGGATCGCGACGGCGCCTTGGCCGGCGGCGGGCACCATGTCGGCGAGCGCGACGGGCTCGAGGCTCAGGCCGGGCCATGCCTTGATGCCCAGGCGGTTGAGTCCGGAGGCGGCCAGGTACGAGGCGTCGGCGTCTCCGTTGGCGAGTTTCTTCAGGCGAGTGTCGACGTTGCCGCGCAGTTCGGTCCACCGGGCCTGCGGGAAGGTGAGGGCGCCTTGTGCGCGTCGGCGCGGGCTGCCGGTGGCGATCAGCTTGGGGTGGGCGACGTCACTGCGTCGCACGAGCACGTCGCGCGCGTCCTGGCGCGGCAGGCAGACGGCGATGGCGAGACCGGCGGGCATCTCGGTCGGCAGGTCCTTGGAGCTGTGGATGGCGAGGTCGGCTTCGCCGCGCAGGAGGGCCTGCTCTAGCTCCGCGGTGAAGAGTCCTTTGCCTCCCTGCTTCTCGAGCGACCAGCCGGCCTGGCGGTCACCGGTCGTGGTCAGGATCCGGATCTCGGTGGGACGTCCGAGCGCCGCCCGCAGGCGCGCCGCGGCGTCGTGCGTCTGTTGGAGGGCCAGCGGGCTGCCGCGGGTGACGATGACGATGGGGCCGGGCATCTCAGAAGGATAGGAATCCGTGACGGATCAACCAGAGGACGCCCCAGGCGGCGGGCACGGCGAGATTGCCGACGAGCAGGAAGGTCGCCGCCCCGCGCAGCACCCCCCAAGGCCGGTCCATGCCGGCGAGGTAGGCGATGACCGCCCCGCAGAGCGCCGTGGCGTTGCCGACGCCGACCCCGATCCAGACAACGCGGTCATAGGGGTCAGGCACGTGCCCCAGGAAGACCTGAGACCCTTTGTAGGACATCACGGTCGCCGCATAGAGGGCGCCGGCCGCCAGCACCAGGGAGAACGCCTGGACGACGCCATAGGCGCGGAAGTCGTCTTCGGTGAGTTCGGTGGACACGCCCCCAGCAAAGACCGCCCCGCCCTGACTTCCAAGTTTCAAGTTTCCGAAGCAGGGAATAATCCCCGCCGGGGAATCCGCTCAGTGGCCGAGGCCTTCGTGCTCCTTGATGTATTCCTGCTTCAGGCCCAGCGCTTCCGGGGCATGCAGGACCAGCATCTTCATGCGCACGTCGGCCGGGATGGTGGCCGCGGTGGCCTTGGAGACCACGACCATCAGGAGGATCGACAGCGGCACGGCCCAGATGGCGGGCTGTTCGCAGAGGATGCGGGCGAGCGGGTGGGCGACCCAGACGTCGGCCAGCGCCTGCACGGCGTAGACGTCGGAGAGGGTGGTGAGCGAGATCGCGCCGAGGGCCATGAGGCCGCCGACGAGCATGCCCGTGGCCGCGCCACGCATGGTCATGCCGCGCCACCAGACGCTCATGAAGAGCAGCGGGAAGTAACTGGCCGCCGCGATGGCGAAGGCCTGGCCGACGAGGTAGTTGATGTTGAGCTTCTCGACCTGGGTGCCGAGGCCGACCGAGACGACGCCGATGATGACGGCGGCCCACTTGAAGGCCTTGAGGCGCTGTTCGGGCGAGGCGTCAGGCTTGAGCATGCGGCCGTAGATGTCGTGCGCCAGGGCGCTGGACATCGAGACGAGCAGGCCGGAGAAGGTCGACATGAACGCGGCGAAGGCGCCGGCGCAGGTGATGCCGGAGAGGACCGAGCCGAGGAGCGGGTGGTCACGGCCGGCGAGCAGCGTGGGCAGTTCCAGCACGACCTTGTCCGTGCCCTTGGCGCCGACCGCGTCGTAGAGCTCCGGTGTCAGCGACCGGCCGATGACGCCGTAGACCGGCGGGAAGACGTAGAAGACGCCGATGAGGATCATGACCCACATCGTGGTGCGCTTGGCGGCGACGCCGTCGGGGTTGGTGTAGAAGCGGACGAGGATGTGCGGCAGACCGGCGGTCCCGCAGACGAGCGCGATGATGAGGGAGTAGGTGTAGAGGAGGGAGTAGGGCTTCTTGTTCGCTTCGAGCGCGGCTTTTTCTTCCGGCGTCTTCGCGGCCTTGATCGCGCTGTCGACGGCCTTGGTGGTCAGGCTGCCGAAGGGCGCGATCCATTGTTCGTCCTTCGGCGCCTTGGCCGGCAGGGCCTTGCGTTCGATGCCGGCGGGCGCGGCGGCGATGGTCTCCTGCGCGGTCTTGTTGGCTTCGAGGTGCTGCTGGTACTGACCCACGATCGAGGCCAGGACGAAGATCGGGAGGGTGATGGCGAAGACCTTCAGCCAATACTGGAAGGCCTGGACGAGGGTGATGCCCTTCATGCCGCCGAGGGCGACGTTGAAGGTGATGACGGCGCCGACGAGGACGACGCCGGCCCAGTAGGGCATGCCGGGGAAAATATAAGCGAGGGTGACGCCCGCGCCCTTCATCTGCGGCATGGTGTAGAAGAAGCCGATGAAGAGGACGAAGCAGACGGCGATCTTGCGGAACAACGGCGAGTCGTAGCGTCCTTCGGCGAAGTCCGGGATGGTGTACGCCCCGAACCGACGCAGCGGTCCGGCGATGAAGAGCAGCAGGAAGAGGTAGCCGCAGGCGTAGCAGACCGGATACCAGAGCGCGTCGTAGCCGTTGAGCATCACCATCCCGGCGACGCCCATGAAGGACGCGGCGGAAAGGTACTCGCCCGAGATGGCGGAGGCGTTCCAGCCGACGGAGACCGAGCGGCCCGCGACGAAGAAGTCGCCGGCGCTCTTGGACTTGCCGGCGGTCCAGA
Source organism: Verrucomicrobiota bacterium (assembly GCA_039796215.1). Taxonomy (GTDB): domain Bacteria; phylum Verrucomicrobiota; class Verrucomicrobiia; order Opitutales; family UBA953; genus UBA953. The sequence continues at coordinate 7,344 of JBDKKH010000147.1, read as the reverse complement.
AGCCCATGCCGACGGTGATCACGACGGTGACGAGGGAGCAGAAGGCGATCCAAGGGTCGATGCCTTGCGCGGCGAGGAGGGCGTTCATGTCACTTGGTCAGGCCGTCCTTCGCGGCTTTGGCTTCGGAGTCCTCGAGCGCGATGGAGCGCTTGATGAAGACATAGGAGATGATCCACACGAAGGGGAAGAAGAGCACGCCGAGGATCAGCCAGGTGAGCGTGAAGCCGAAGACGCGCTGCGCCATGAAGCCGGGTTCGAAGTAGTTCAGCAAGGGCAGGGCGACGAGCGCGACGACGAAACAGAGCGCGCAGGCGATCGAGAGCTTCAGCTGGCCGCGCATCAGGCGCGCCAGGAAGGCGTCCGAGTGGATGCCGTCAGGGGAGGGGGTAGGCTCTCGCATGGGGTGCCTCCACTCCGTGCATTTATCCCCCGACTGCAACCCGAGGATTTCCGCTTGATTTGGCTTAATGCAAGAGTATTGCATCTGACATCCTTATGAAAAACCTCGGATTCCCTTTGCTCCGTCCTGTCTTCATGCTCGCTGCCTCGACGCTGGCTTTGGCTGCTCAGGACAAGCCGGCCGCCGCCCCTGAGAAGCTCAAGACGGTCGTGGTCAAGGGCACGGCCATCGGCGGCCAGGTCACGGCGGTCTCGCCGACCCTGACCCTCTCTGAGGCCGACCTCAACCGTCTCTCCCAGTCCAACATCGGTGACCTGCTGGCCGACCTTCCCGGCGTGGCTTCGAGCTACTTCGGACCCAATGCCGGCCGCCCGGTCATCCGCGGCCTCGACGGCGACCGTCTCAAGATCACCCAGAACGGCGTCAACAGCCTCGACGCCTCGGCCTCGAGCCCGGACCACGCGGTGAGCGTCGACCCGCTCGCCATCCGTGAAGCCCAGGTCCTGCGCGGACCGGCGGCCTTGCTTTACAGCACCAGCATCCTCGGCGGTGTGATCAACCTTGTCGACGCGCGTATTCCCGACCAGCGCCTCGCCCAGCGCCAGTCGGTCGTGGGCCGCGTCGGTTCCGTCGACGGCCTCCGCTCCGCGGGCGTGCTCGCCGAAGGTTCGGTCGGTGCCTTCTCCTACCATGTCGACGGCTTCGACAAGTCGACGGACGATCTGCGCACGCCGGTGGGCCGGATCGCCGACACTTCGGCCGACAACCGTGGCGCCGGCCTCGGCGTCTCTTACCTGACGTCCAATGGCTATGTCGGCCTTTCCTACTCTGGACTCGATTCCTCGTATGGCGTCGCCGAGCAGGGCGTCACCATCGGCCTGGAGCAACGTCGCTGGGACCTCGCGGGCAAGGCGGAGGTCGCCGGCTCCGTAGTGCGTTCGATTTCGTATCGTCTCGGCGTGGCCGACTACGCGCATACGGAATTCGAAGCCGGCGCCCCGGGCAGCACTTTCACCAACGAGGGCTGGGACGGACGTCTCGACCTTGAGCTGGTCAAGTTCGGCTCGGTCGAAGGCGTCGTCGGCCTGCAGGCCAGCCGCTTCGATTTCGGCGTGGTCGGCGATCACGCCTTCCTGCCGGACACACGTAACGCGACCATGGCGGCGTTCGGCTCCTTCGTGCAGACGCTTGCCCCTGACCAGCGCCTGCGTTATGGCTTCCGTATCGAGCAAGCGCAGGTCGATGCGTCCGCCTGGACGCACGACGGCGTGATCACGAATCCCCCGGCCGGCTCCGCCACGTTCACCCCGGCGAGCTTCGCCTTCGCCTGGGCCAAGGATCTGAATCCTTCGTGGACCTCGACGATCAACCTGACTCGCACCGAGCGAGCGCCTAATTTCCAGGAACTCTACGCCGATGGTCCGCACGTGGCCACCGACGTCTATGAGGTCGGTAACCGTAACCTCGGCAAGGAACAGGGCTTCGGCCTCGAGTGGGAACTCGCCAAGGTGCGCGGTCCGCTGTCCGGCAGCTTCTCGGTCTACTACAACCGCTTCTCCTCCTTCATCGCGCTGCAGCGCAACGGCTACGGCCCTGATCTGTCCCCCGGTGGCCATGATTACTCTGAGAACGGCGACGACGAACTCCCCCGTTATGACTTCACCTCCGTCCCGGCGGATTTCTTCGGTTCCGAAGTGAAGGTGAACTTCCAGTTCATCGATACCCCGGTCTCGAAGCTCGGCCTGGAGTGGTATGGTGACTTCGTCCGCGCTTCCAACACCGACACTTCCGAGGCCCTTCCTCGTATTTCGCCCGGCCGCATCGGCGCGGCCTTGCACGGACTGGAGTCCGGTTGGACCTGGCGCCTCGACGCGACCTATCACTTCGCGCAGAACCACGTCGCTCCGGACGAGACCCGGACCGCGGGCTACGCGATGGTCGGTGCCAGCCTGGCCCGTCCGTTCAGGTTCGCCCAGCTGGACGGCCAGTTCACGCTCCGTGCCATCAATCTCCTCGATCGGGAAGCCCGCAACGCCTCCTCGTTCATCAAGGATGCGATGCCGCTGCCCGGCCGCGGTATCGAGGCCGGCCTGCGCCTGAACTTCTGAGGACCATGGCCCGGCGGCTTCGTCCGGGTAGACGAGGCCGCCTTTTGTTTCCTCGTCATCCCTGAGGTCTCTCCTACTTGTCGCTCATGCGTCTGCTGTCCCTGCTCATCGCCGCTTCCACCCTGACCGTCGCGCATGCCGACCCCGAGCCTAAGCCGCTCGGCAAGATCGTCGTGACGGGCCGTCAGGACAGCCTGCTCGGCGTGGCTGATTCCGCCACCATCGGCGTGACGGGCGCCGTGCAGCTCGGCGAGCGTCCGCTCCTCCGTCCGGGAGAGGTGTTGGAGACCATCCCGGGCCTGATCATCACGCAGCACGCCGGCGGCGGTAAGGCCAATCAGTATTTCATGCGGGGGTTCAACCTGGACCACGGCACCGACTTCGCGACCTTCCTTGACGGCGTGCCGTTGAACATGCCTTCGCACGGCCATGGACAGGGTTACGCGGACATGAACTTCGTGATCCCTGAGCTCATCGAGCGCGTGAATTACCAGAAGGGGCCTTACTACGCCCAGACGGGTGACTTCGGTACCGCGGGCGCGGCTTACCTCGAGACTTTCAAGACCTTGCCGAAAGGTCTCCTGCTATTGGAAGGAGGCTCCTTCAACCACGGACGCGTGCTGGTCGCGGATTCGGTGAAGTCGGGGGTGGGCGACCTGCTTTACGCGATGCAGGGCGCCTACTCCGACGGCCCTTGGCTGATGGGCGACAATTACCGTCGCGCCAACGGGCAATTGTCCTGGTCGCGCGGCGACGGTCACGATGGCTTCACGACCACGCTGCGTTTCTACCAAGGCGAATGGCGGACGAGCGACCAGATCCCGCTCGTGCTCGTCGAGTCCGGCGCGCTGTCGCGGTGGGGCAACATGGACCCGACCAACGGCGGCGATTCCCGCTACGTCTCGTGGTCGGCCGACTGGCGTCACCGCCATGGAGGCTCCGAAGACCGTTTCCAGGCCTACGTCTTCCGCTACGAGTTGGACCTGTTCTCCAACTTCACCTACGCTCTCGATAATCCGACCCGTGGCGACCAGTTCGAGCAGCAGGACGCCCGCACCGCGGCTGGTTTCAGTTACGTCCGTCACCTCCATGCGGAATGGGACCGCCGCCCGACGGAGACTTCCTTCGGCGTGCAGTTCCGTCATGACTGGATCGACAACGGCCTCTACGCCACGGACGACCGCGCACGCCTCTCGACGACCTCGCAGCATGAGTTCGCCCTCGGCACGCTCGGCCTCTTCGCCGAACATCGCGTCCAGTGGACGCCGACGTTCCGCAGCGTTGTCGGCGGCCGCGGCGACCTGCAGTTCGCCGACGTTAACTCCCTCGCCTCGCCGGCCGACTCGGGCGACGCCTCGACGGCGCTCTTCAGCCCGAAGCTCACGCTGGTCTGGGGTCCGTGGGATAAGACCGAATACTTCTTCCAGGCCGGCTACGGCTTCCACAGCAACGACGTCCGCGGCGCCACGCTCGCCTCCGGCCCCCTGCGCGGCCTCGTGCCCGCCCGCGGCGCCGAGGTCGGCGTCCGCACGCTCGCGTTCAAGGACCTGCAGAGCACGTTCTCGTTCTGGTATCTGCGCACGCAGTCCGAACTCGTCTTCATCGGCGACGCCGGTGCGGTCGAGCCCTCCGACGGCAGCGACCGATACGGCGTCGAGTGGGCCAACTATTGGACGCCTTACTCCTGGCTGTCCTTCGACCTCGACGTCGCCGCCTCGCAGGCGCTCTACCGCGGCGTCCCCGTGGGCCAGCGCAGCGTGGAAGGCGCCATCGACACCGTCGTCGCCGCCGGCGTCACCGTGCGGGACCAGTCCGGCTGGTCCGGTTCGCTCCGCCTGCGTTACTTCGGTCCGCGCGATCTCGACGCCGCGGGCGCGGCCCGTTCGGAGCAGACGATCATGCTCAACGCTTCGGTCAGCTATCAGCTGAACGCCAACTGGGAGGCGACGCTCAGCATCCTCAACCTGCTCGATCGTCAGGATCAGGACATCGCCTACTCGTATGAGTCTTCCGAGACCGGCGGAGCGGACGGCATCCACTTCCACCCGACGGAGCCGCGTCAGTTCCGCCTGGCGCTGACCGGACGGTTCTAATCCCGGGCATTAGGTCGGCCTTGAACTCACCGTAAGGCCGGGTTGCCGGCTTGCCTCAGGGCTTGATCGGACTCATTCCTCGGTCGTGCGGAAATTCTTCCGAGCGACTATTACCTGGGCGGCCTTGGCCGCCTGGACGCTCACGTCGGGAGTTTCCGCCGACTTCCTACAGGTCTTCGCCTACGCCAAGATGACCGTGGAGAACGCCCGTTCGATGTCGGCTCCGGCGGCCCTCGCCAAGGCGATGCAGGACGCCCCTTGCGGCATGTGCAAAGTCGCGGCCGCCGCCCGTCGGGCCTCCGAGCAGTCGCCCTTGGCGAAGCAGGAAGCCGTGAAGTCCAAGGTGAAGCCCGACGGCGACGTCTGGTCGGTGCGTCTGCCTTCGGCCGCCCCGGCGGCTTCACCCTCTTTCGTCGAGATCCTCGCCCTGGTCCGTTATCCGGAGATGATCCGCGAGGTGCCGGTCCCACCGCCTAAAGCGAACGCCTGAGTCGGTCGCGGGCCCAGGGCCCGCCGTGGCTTCGCTTCATCGCATCGTCGCGCCTTCGCGGGCGCGCACCCCGTCCCATCCGAACCCGTCCAGCCACGCGGGGGAGGGTGGGGCACCTCCAACCCATACATTCCTATCATTCCATGAAATCTCCTCTCTCCCGTTCCTTCCTCCTCGCCGCGCTCACCCTCGGCGTCCCGTCCTTCGCCGCCGATCCGGTGACGAAGCCCGTCGCGCCGATCCCGTTGGCGCCCTTATACGTCACGGCTTCGCCGGTCATCGACGGCAACACCGTCGACTTGTTCGGCAACTTCACGACCTCCGTCTCGGACCGTCAGATCGGCGACCTCAACGCGCTCGACGTGTCCTCGGCCCTGCGTCGCACGCCCGGCGTGACGATCTCCCGCTTCAACCCCGTCGGTTCCTACGGCGGCGAGGAAGGCGGCGCAGTCTACGTCCGCGGCATGGGCAGCAGCCGTCCGGGTTCCGAGATCAAGACCTACGTCGACGGCATCCCCTTCTACATGGGGGTCTGGAACCATCCTCTGCTCGACCTCCTGCCGGTCAACGGGATGAGCCGGATCGACGTCCTCAAGGGGCCGCAGCCGGCCCAGTTCGGCAATACCTTTGCGGCGATCAACCTGATCCCGAAGACCGCCGGATCCGCCGAAGGCGTCACCGGCGGCCTCCAGCTGACGTCGGGAAGCTTCTCGACTTTCACCGAGCAGTTCGACCTCGTCGGCCGCCAGGGCGCGGTCGATTACACCTTCGCCCAAGGTTTCGCCGAATCCGAGGGCCATCGTCCCTCCGCCGACGGACGTCTGCGCAACTACCTCGGCCGCGTCGGCTACCAGCTCGACGCCCATTGGAAGCTCGACCTGCTCGCCTTGCATGTCGACAACACCGCCGGCGATCCCGGCGTGCAGCCGGGCCTCGCGACCCAGGGCGAGCGTTACGACACGACGGGTTCCTTGGTGGGCCTGACCCTCAGCCATTCGTTTGAGCGCCTGCGCGGCTCCCTGAAGGTCTACGAGAACCAGACGGAAGCCGTGCAGCGTCCCGGCTTCACTTCCACCTCCGAGCAGTCCGGCCTCCGTATGCGCGAGGAACTCACCGCCTGGTCGGGCGGCCTCATCACGGCGGGACTCGATGTCGACCGGATGTCGGGCGAAGGGGTCAACGCCTTCATCCCGGTGAACTTCAGCTCGGAGCAGCTGACCCTGGTCTCGCCTTATGTCGGGGTGAGCCACGTCGCTTCCTTGGGCGGCGGCTGGACCGCGACGCCCTCGGCCGGCGTGCGTTTCTACGATCACAGCGTCTTCTCTTCCGAGACGGCTCCGCATGCGGGCTTGGTCTTCTCCAATCAGCAGGACTGGGCCTTCCGTGCCAACGTCTCGCGCGGGGTGAACTACCCGGGCGTCGAGGTCGGCGTGCTCACCGCGATCATGCCGTTCTTCGGGACCAGCTGGCGCGGCTTGGAAGCGGAGACCATGGATCACAAGGAAGTGGGCGTCACGTGGACGCCGTCGCGTCAGACCACGCTCGATGTGGCGCTCTTCCGCGACAAGGTCGCCAACCGGTATGTGATGTCCTTCGGGCCGAGCAGCACTTTCGCCAACCTCGGCTCCTATGAGGTCGAAGGCCTCGAAATCAGCGCGCAGCAGCAGCTCGGCGGCGGCCTGAGCCTCTTCGCCGGTCTCACCACCTTGAGCGCGACGAAGGCTGACCTGCCCTATGCTCCGGCCAACAGCGTCACGCTCGGCGTCAACTGGCAGCAGGATGCCTGGAGCGTTAGCCTCGACGGACAGCGTCAGGCGGGCATGACCGTGCTGAAGCAAGGTCGCGACGGCTCGACGAACAGCGCCCGCGTGGACGGTTTCACCGTCGCCAACCTCCGCGTCGGCCGCAAGGTGCCGCTGCTGGGCCAGCGCGGCGAAGCCTTCGTCGCCGTGGAGAATCTGTTCGACGAGGATTATTCCTTCCGCGCAGGTTATCCGATGCCGGGACGTTCCTACCAGTTCGGTCTCCGCGCCAGCTTCTGAGTCCTGCCGATGCTTCGCTTCGCCTCCGTTCGCCTGCTCTTCGCCTCGCGTGCCCTCGCGGGGTGCGCCGGCGTCGGCGGGTCGTCGGCGGAGCAAGGCGTCCGGGATTTCATGGCCGGCGTCTTCGACCGTCCGGACTCGCGGCTCACGGTGCCTTCGGTCGCTTTCGCCGGCGACTACGCGGTGGCCGGCTGGCTTCAGTCCGGCCGG
>JBDKKH010000146.1:0-11726 GCA_039796215.1 Verrucomicrobiota bacterium | reverse complement strand
AGGCGTTCGCGCGGGCGATCCTCGGAGGGTTGCATCCTCCGATGACCGCTCAGTCCGCCGACGGGCACAACGCAGGGGTTGCCCCAGCGGAACCCTCCAGCCGCAGGAGGGCGCGCGACCTTCAGCCCGGTCCGGCGGCCTTGCCGTCGAGGAAGGTGACCCGGCCGGTCTTGATGTCGTACATGGCGCCGAGGATGGCGATCTTGCCCGACGCTTCCAGCTCGCGCAGCGTGCGGCTGGCGGAGCGGATGCCGGCGATCGTCCGGACCACGTTGCGCGCGGCCACGTCGTCCACGAAGGCCAGCTTCGTCTCGGGAGTGACCCAGTCGCCGTAAGGCTTGGTGCCCGGCTCGATGGCCAGCTGGATCTCGTCGACCAAGGCGTCGAGATGCTCGCACCCCGTCGCCTGCGAAGCCTTGTTGCCGGTCTCGAACAGCTCCACCGCGGCCTTGACCGCGCCGCAGCTGGTGTGGCCCATCACGAGGACCAGGCGCGAGCCGGCCAGGGCGCACGCGAATTCCATGCTGCCGAGGACCTTCTCCTTCGCCACGTTGCCCGCGATGCGGATGACGAAGGCGTCGCCGACGCCCATGTCGAAGAGGAGCTCCACGGGGCTCCGCGAATCGATGCAGCTGAGGACGACCGCCATCGGGTACTGGGCGGCGGCCGTCGCGTCGACCTGGCGGGAAAGGTCGCGGGTCAGGCGCCGACCGGTCACGAACCGCTCGTTGCCGTCCTTGAGGAACTGCAGGACGCGTTCCGGCGTCAGCTGCGCCTGCACTTCGCGGGTGCTCACGTCCACGTACTGGATCTGATCCTTCATCACGTACCGCTCCTTGAAGCCCACGAGGCTCACCTTGAGGTTACGGGCCTTCGCGGTCTGCCCGCGGAAGTCGTCGATCAGGTCGAGGATGTCCGGGTCGATGTAATCCGTATTGCGCGCGTCGAGCACCACGTGGCCGTTCGTCGGCACGGAGGCGAGCGCCTGCTCGAGCGCGGCGCGGTTGAGGAAGCTCACCTGGTTCGCGAACTCGATGCGGAGCACGTCGCCGCTCACGTGGTGCTCCATGAAGCGGAGCAGGGGCCGGCGGTAGTTGCTGTGCAGGATGAAGGCCAGGCCGGTGCCCAGGCCGATGAGGACGCCGACCAGCAGGTCGGTGAACACGATCGCCGTCATCGTGACGATGAAGGGCACGAACTGGCTGCGACCCTCCGACCACATCTGCCGGAAGAGCGCCGGATTGGTCAGCTTCAGGCCCGTGAAGATCAGCACGGCGGCCAGGGACGCCAGGGGGATCTCATTCAGCCAGCGCGGCGCGAAGAGCACCAGCAGGCAGAGCAGCACGCCATGGAAGAAGGCCGACCGGCGCGTCGCCGCGCCCGCGTTGATGTTCACCGAGCTGCGCACGACGACCGAGGTGATCGGCAGGCCGCCGAGGAAACCCGCCACGATGTTGCCGGCGCCCTGGGCCATGAGTTCGCGGTCGGGCGGGCTCACCCGCTTGCGCGGGTCGAGCTTGTCCACGGCCTGGAGGTTCAGCAGCGTCTCCAGCGAGGCGACGGCGGCGATCGTGACGGCGGCCATGATGACGGCGGGATTGCCGAAGGCTTTGAGATCCGGGCTGGGCAGCGACTGCATGAACGCGCCCAGACCGGCCACCGACGGCACCTGCACCAGGTGGGATGCGCCGATGGCCCACGAACTGCCCGCCGCCCTCATCACCAGATTGGCCGCCACGCCGAGCAGCACCACCACCAGCGGGGCCGGGATGAGCGACTTCTTGAACCGGCTCCGGTCCCACGCCAGCAGGACCGCCAGCGACAACAGGCCGACCATCATGGCCCCGGGGTCCAGGTCGGAGACCGAGGAGAAGAGTTCGGAGAGGGTGTTCTTGCCGTCCGCTTGCAGGAAGCCCATGTCCCCCTCCGGGTCCGCGTCATGGCCGACGGCGTGGGGGATCTGCTTGAGGATCAGGATCAGGCCGATCGCCGCGAGCAGGCCCTTGATGACGCTCGAAGGGAAGAAGGCCGCGATGAAGCCGGCTCGCAGCGACCCGAGCAGGACCTGGATCGCCCCCGCCAGGATGACCGCCACGAGGAAGGCCTCGTAAGAGCCGAGCACCGCCACCTGCGCCAGCACCACCGCCACCAAGCCCGCGGCCGGTCCGCTCACGCTGGTGTGCGATCCGCTCAGCCACGCCACCAGCAGGCCGCCCACGATGCCGCTGACGAGGCCGGCCAACATCGGCGCGCCCGAAGCCAACGCGATGCCGAGACACAACGGCAGCGCGACCAGGAACACGACCAGGCCGCCGGCGAGATCCTTGGTCAGGGATTTCCAGGCGTTCGCGGGAACGGGAGGCGTCGGCTGAGCATCTTTGTTTTCAGACATTGGGGGTATGGATAATATAGTTTATGTTGCATGACCGGGGTTCAAGCCAGTCCGTATCTCCCCTGCTCCGAAGACTTTCTTGCTGATATCCTGTGACGAATCGGCGTCCCTTTAGGCCTTCCTGCGATGCGTCCCGAACTGCTCAAGACCACCCTCCTCACCGCCGGCCTGCTCGCCGTCTCGAATCTCTTCATGCTCTACGCATGGTATGGCCACCTGCGATCGATGGCGCAGAGCCCCTGGTGGGCGGCGGCGTTGGTCAGCTGGAGCATCGCCCTCGGGGAATACCTCATCATGGTCCCGGCCAATCGGCAGGGCTACGCCGGCGGGCTTTCGGGCGCCCAGCTCAAGATGCTCCAGGAGTGCGTGACGTTGCTGGTCTTCGTGCCTTTCCTGATGTTCTTCCTCGGGGAAAAGTGGAAATGGGACTACTTATGGGCGTTTGGCTGCCTCCTCGGGGCGGTCTTCTTCATCTTCCGGCCGGACAGGGGTTGAAACTCCCCCGGGGGCATGGTGTATAATCCATGACATGAGACACCCCTTCAGCGCCCTGCTCGCCGCCGCGTCCCTTTCCCTCGCCGCCCCGATTCTGGCCGCGACCAGCGAGCCCAAGCCCCCGGTTCCGCCCGGAGGCAACAAGCCCGGCGTCGTCGGCAAGAAGCCCGCGACGAACGAGAAGAAGGATGCGAAGCCGGAGCCCAAGGCCAAGGCGAAGGCCGCCCCTGAGGCCGAGTCCCTGGTTCCGACCACGGTCGACGCCGCGACCCAGATGGCCCTCGATGCGGCCAAGTCCGCTCAGGCCGAAGTGGCGAAACTCTCGGCGATCGGCGGCAAGATCGTCACCGCCGAGAACGCGAAGCTCGCCGAAGCCGCCGTCACCGTCGGCGTCGCCGCCGCCAAGGAACTGACCAAGGCGCCGGCTCCCGAAAACAAGGAAGCCAAGCAGGACGCCGAAGCGCCGGCCAAGGGCGACAACAAGAAGCTGTTCGGCAAGAAGGCCGAGTGATCGTCCCTGTTTCCATGCGCCGCGCGCTTCCTCTCGGCCTCTGCCTTTACCTCGCCGCGCTCGCTCAGGCAGCCGAACCGGCCAAGGACGCGCCGAAGCCTTTCTTCGACCCCGCCGCGCCCGCTCCGACGGTCGATCCGACGCTGCCCGCCCCGGAACCCACGCCGACGCTGCCCGATAAGAAAGAGAAGAAGAAGCCCGAGGACGCTCCGCGGAAAAAGGAGAAGAAATAGTCGATCGGGGAAAGGCGCGGGTTGACCAGCCGAGAGACAACCGAGCGGAGACCGGAAACCGGGCAGTGACCTGCGGGCATAAATCCTGAGCCAATCATCCGGTCTCCGGTTCCCCTTTGCGCCCGTACCTCTTGTGTTCAACCGAGCCCCTGACGTAAAAGATACTTCAGGTGACAGGTGACGGGCACGGGTGTCGGCCTCTCGGCCATCGGCCGCGGGAGCCCGGAGCCGGCTGCCTAAGGCCGAACGGCTGACACCCGAAAAGCCGAGGGCCCGAGGGCCGAGACCTGGGACCCGAGAATGCTTCCTGCCATCTGGAATAAAATGGCCGAAGCAAACTTTCCGGTTTCCGGTCTCCCCATGAGCGTATCGGGCTCAGGCCAACCGGCCCACCGAGCCTCGGCCTTGCCTCCCTTGTCAACGTGTCAACTCGTCAACCTGCCAACTCATGAGTTGTCCTGTTCAACCGAGCCTCTGGGCCTCCGGGCCTCTATCCATGCTTCCCCGCCTCAATCGACCAGGATCTCGCGCGGGCTCGAGCCGTTGTCGGGACCGACGTAGCCCTTGTCATGCAAGGTGTCCATGATGCGCGCGGCCTTGTTGTAACCGATGCTGAGCTTGCGCTGGAGCATCGAGACCGAAGCCTTGCGGGTCTCCTTGATGATGGCCCAGCTCTGGGCGACGAGCGGGTCTTCGCCGTCTTCGCCTTCTTCGCCGCCCTCGCCGCCTTCGGCGCCGTCCTTGATGGCCTTGATGACATCTTCCGCGAACTCCGGCTTGCCGTTCTTCTCGGCGAGGAACTCGACGATGGCCGCGACTTCCTGTTCGCCGACGAAGGCGCCTTGGACGCGGTTGAGGGTGGCGCTGCCGGGCGGCACGAAGAGCATGTCGCCGCGGCCCACGAGGGTCTCGGCGCCGCCGCGGTCGAGGATGGTGCGGGAGTCGATCTGCGAGGCGACCTTGAAGCCGATGCGCGTCGGGAGGTTGGCCTTGATGAGGCCGGTGATGACGTCGGTCGACGGACGCTGCGTGGCGAGCACGAGATGGATCCCCGCGGCGCGGGCCAGCTGGGCGATGCGCGCGACGGAGGTCTCGATGTCCTTGGCGGCGACCATCATCAGGTCGGCCATCTCGTCGATGATGCAGACGATGTAAGGCAGCTTCTCCGTCTGGACGCGCACGCCGTCGTCGAGGACGGATTCGGCGGCGGCCGTCGCGGCGGCCTGTTCCTCGGGGCTGAGGGCGAGCTCCTCCTGCTTGGGCGCGCCGGCCTCGCGGGCGATCTTGGCGTTGAAGCCGGTGATGTTCTTCACGCCGACCTTGGCGAAGATCTTATAGCGCTGCGACATCTCCGCGATGAGCCACTTGAGGGCGGCGGGCACGCGCTTGGGGTCGGTCTCGACCGGGATCAGGAGGTGCGGGAGGTTGTTGTAGATCTGCAGCTCGACGACCTTGGGGTCGACCATGATGAACCGCAGGTCCTGCGGCGTGCAGCGGTAGAGCAACGAGACGATGATGGCGTTGATGCAGACCGACTTGCCCTGGCCGGTCGCGCCCGCGATGAGCGCGTGCGGCATCTTGGCGAGGTCCTGGATGACGGGCTTGTTCGTGACGCTGTCCACGCCCAGCACGACCGGGAGCTCCATCGTCGATTCGGCCCAGGCCTTGGACTCGATGATCTCGCGCAGGAGGACGTCCTTCCGGTTCTTGTTGGGGATCTCGATGCCGACGGTGCCCTTGCCCGGCACGGGCGCGAGGATGCGCACGGCCTCGGCCTCGAGGTTCATCGCGATGTTGTTCGAGAGGTTGGCGATCTTCTCCACGCGCACGCCCGGGGCCGGCTTGATCTCGTAACGGGTGATGGACGGACCTTGCTGGATGCCGACGTCGACGCCGTTGGCGGGGTCGACCGGGATGCAGTCGACGCGGAACTGCTTGAGGGTCTCGATGAGGTCGGCCGCGCGCTTGCGGAAATCCTCCGGCTCGAGCTTGGAGGACGCCGAAGGCGCGTTGAGCATCTTGGGCTCGGGGAAGACGTAATCGCCGCGCTTCTTCAGCACCTGCGCGCCGCTGGCCTTCTCGATCTTGTCGGGCTGGACGACCAGCACCTTGCCGGACTTCGGGCCGAGCGGTTCGGGCGCCTTGCGCGGGGGCTTGGCGGCGGCTTCCGGCTCCACGTCCTCTTCGGCGTCTTCATCCTCCTCGTCGGCGGGCTTCACCCTGGGCTTCTCGTCCTTGGGCGCGGCGACCGGCGTGACGGAGACGTTGCCGGGCTGGACGAGCTCGGGTCCGACCGGTTCGTCCGCGGCGGGCCCTTCATGCGGGATGTCGACGATGACGGCGGAAGATTTGGCGGCGGGCCTCGGGGATTCCTTCGGCTGGGGCACGGCGATGGCGGCGCCCACCACTTCCTGCTGCTTGCGACGGAGCTCCGCCGCGGCGACGTCGCGCTTGCGCTGCTCCTCCGCCGCGACGAGCGCGGCGGCCTTGCGTTCGGCGTTCCACGCGCCGAACGCGTCGCGCATCTCCGCGATCCAGGTGGCGAGCGTGGCCTTCGGGTCGTCGGCCAGGGCGCCGAGCAGGCAGAAACCGTAAGGGAAGACGAGGATCCAGGCGCCGTAATCGCCGAGGGCCGGCTGCAGCACGACGGCGAAGAGGCGGTCGCCGAGGACGCCGCCGGGACCGCACGGGTCGAAGGCGATGGCGGCGACCTTGGCCGGCCCGAGCCACAGGGTCAGGATCGGGGCGAAGAGCAGGACGCACAGGACCATCAGCGTGACCTTGACGGGCCACAGCGTGTGGGCGCGCTGGTTGAGCGCGAACCAGGCGGCGGCGAAGAGGAAGAAGGGCAGCAGGAAGGCCGCGTAACCGAAGAGGCTCAGCACCAGGACCGCCGCGGTGGCGCCGAAAGCGCCGCACGGGTTCTCGGTCGGGGCCGCGTCGGAAGACGCCGAGAGGCTGAAGGTCTGCTCGAGCCAGCGCGGGATGAGGTTCACGTCGGTGATCTCATGGAAGAGCATCGCGACGAGGAAGTACGTGGCGACGAGCGCGAGGACGACGGCGAGGATGGGACGGCTCTCGCTGGCCGGGCGGGCGAGCGTGGCGGTGCGTTTGCGGGCGGGTGCGGGCATGGTTATTCGCCGAAAAGGGTGCCTTGGGCGGAGCCGGCTTGCGCGGCGGGCGCGGGATCGGCGTGCAGGTGGCGGGGCGGACGGGTGACGCGCGCGGCCAGCGAGCGGGCGTGTTCCTGGGCCAGGCGTTCGACCATGCCGGCGAGGGCGTGGCGGATCCACTTGGGCGTGAAGGAGGCGGCGGAATAATCGCAGGGGCCGTAACCATGCACGCGTCCGGCCTGCAGGAGGGCGTCGTTCTGGGCGAACTCGGCCTCGCTCTCAGGGACGTAGACGGCGAAGGCCTTGCCGCCGTTCTTGCGGAGAAGCGAGAAGACGGGGACGTCGCTGGGGCCGTCGGCGACGTAGATCATGTTCTCGAAGGGCACGCGACGGTCCTCGGCGCGCACGACGGCGTTGACGTCGATCTCGGCGTTCTTGTTGGAGCCCTTGTTGATCTCGAAGAGGAAGCGCGTCTTGATGGTGTTGTCCACCATGGCGCCGACCTGCGTGATCTCGGTGGGGAGGTCCAGCGCGAGCTCGTCCTGCCTGGTGAAATGCGGCGGGAGCGGGTGCTCGAGGAATTCACAGCCGTAGACGCCGTCGCAATGCGCGGCGAGCGAAGTGCCGCGGATCATCTCGGCCAGGCCGGTGCTGATGATGTAATGCTCGAGGACGACCTCGAGGTTGTGCTTCCGGCCGAGCTCGCGGACGTGCTCCTTGAGGGCGGGGAAGAATTCCGGCAGGCCGGGGCAGAGCTCGATCTCGGCGCCGAGCTCGCGGAGGCGCCGGTTGGTCAGGCCCTTCATCAGGCCGGCCTTCACGTAGCTGAGCAGGTGGTTGAGGTAGACGGAGTCCTTCGGCGTCCGGATGCCCTTGCGCGCGTAGAGGGCGGGCAGCTGGTTGGTCTCCTTCCAGAACTGCTCCTCGTCGACGCCGTAGGCCTTGAAGAGCGGGGTCTGCATGTAACCCGGGCACAGGGTCTTGTCGAAGTCCCAGACACAGGTGACGACGTGGGTGCCGCGGAGCGCGGGTTCCTTGGGCTGCATGGCGATCGGAAAAGGGATGAAGGTCGGGCTTGCGGAGGGGAGCCTGCCGCACTCCATTGAATAACGAACGGACGTCTCCTGTCCAAGCCCGATTAACCCCTTCCCGATGTCCGCTCACCCCCTCCGCCCCGACCTCTCCGGCTTCCGCCGCCGCCTGGCCGAACTCGAGGGGCTCCTCGCCGACCCGGCCACCTTCGGGGATAGCCGCCGCGCAGCCGCCCTCGGGGCCGAACTGCGCTTCACTTCCAAGGCGGTGAAGGCCGACGACACCCTGACGGGCCTCGAAAACGAGCTGGCGGACGCCAAAGGATTGGCGGGCGAAACCGACCCCGAACTGCGCGGAATGGCCGCCGAGGAGATCGCCCGGCTGACCCCGGCGGTCGAAAAAGCCCGTGAAATGCTGATCCGGGCCATCATCCCCCCGGATCCCGACGATTCTCGTAATGCTCTTGTAGAAATACGCGCGGGCACCGGCGGCGAGGAGGCCTCGCTCTTCGCAGGCGAACTGCTCCGAGCCTACACGCGCTTCGCCGAGAAGCGGGGCTGGAAGCACGAACTGCTGTCGCTCTCCCATTCCGACCTGGGCGGGGTCCGCGACGCCGTCCTGATGGTCGAAGGCGAAGGGGCCATGGCCCTGCTCCGCCACGAGGCCGGGGTGCACCGCGTCCAGCGGGTGCCCGCCACCGAAGGGTCGGGCCGCGTCCACACCTCGGCCGCGACGGTCGCCGTGCTGCCCGAGGCCGAGGAAGCCGAAGTGGTGCTCAAGCCCGAAGACCTCGACATGTCCGTGGCCCGCGCGAGCGGCGCCGGCGGCCAGCACGTCAACAAGACGGAATCGGCGGTGCAGATCATCCACAAGCCCACGGGGCTCATGGTCTACTGCGCGGACGAGCGCTCGCAGCTGCGCAACCGTCAGAAGGCCCTGCGGGTGCTGCGCTCGCGCCTCCTCGACCTGACCCGGGCCAAGGAGCGCGAGGTCCGCGCCGACGCCCGCAAGACGCAGGTGGGCTCGGGCGACCGCTCGGAGCGCATCCGGACCTACAACTTCCCGCAGAACCGCATCACGGACCATCGCATCGACCTGACCATCCACGGCATCGAGCAGGCCCTCGAAGGCGATCTCGACGCGCTCATCGACGCGCTGGCCGAGGCTGACCTGCGCGCCCGGGCCGAGGCCGTCACGCAGGCGAAAGCCTGAGCCCGGCATGGAAGCGGACCATCTCCAGCGCTTCGCCGGCATCGGCCGCCTCTACGGGCGGGCGGGCATGGAACGCCTGGCCCGTTCGTCGTTCCTCGTGGTCGGCCTCGGCGGCGTGGGCTCATGGACCGTCGAAGCCCTCGCGCGCTCCGGCGTCGGCCACCTGGCGCTCGTCGACGGCGACGCGGTCTGCGTCTCGAACACCAACCGCCAGCTGCACGCCATCGCGGGCAATGAAGGCCGCCCTAAGACCGAGGCGGTCGCCGAACGCGCGCGGGCGATCCACCCCTCGCTCCGCACGACGCTCCACCAGCGCTTCCTCTCCCGCTTCAACCCGCACGAGGTGCTCGCGGATTTCGACGGCGTGGTGATCGACGCGATGGACGCGTTGTCGCCGAAGTGCGGGCTGATCGCCGAAGCGGCGAACCGGAAGCTGCCCGTGGTCACGGTCGGCGGCTGCGCGGGCCGGCTCGACGGGACGCGCCTGAAGATCACCGACCTGCGCGACTCGCGCGACGACCCGCTGATGATGCTGGTGCGCAAGCGCCTGCGGCAGAACTTCGACTTCCCCCGCGGCAAGACGCCGTTCGGGGTCTCGTGCGTGTGGTCCGACGAGCCGTTCACGCGGCCGGACGACTGCGCGGACCTGCCCGGCGGGGAGATCCCGGAAGGCGAAGACCTGCGTCCCAACTGCGAATGGGGCTACGGCACGGCCGCGCACGTGGCGGGCGCCTTCGGCCTGGCCGCCGCCGGCGAAGCGCTGCGGCTGTCGCTGCTACGCCCCGAATAGGCGCGCGAAGTTCGCCGACGTCAGCGCGGCGGAAACCTCGGGCGTCACGCCCAGGGTGCGCGCGAGCTCGATGTTGATGCGCACGAGGTTCGAGGGATGGTTCTGCTCCGTGCCCGCCGCGTCGGGCGCGAGCTCGCGCCAGCGAAGCTCCGGCGGGGGGCAGAGCGCGGGGGCGTCGGTCTCCACGAGGACGCGTTCGCGCGGGATGGCCGCGGCGAACTGGACGCGCAGGTCGGCCTTGCGCGGGATGAGGTGATGGGCGCTGAACGAGAAATATGCGCCGAGCCGGACCAGTTCGGGCACGAGTTCGACGGGGCCATTCCAGCTGTGCAGGAGGAAGCCGCGCGCGGGCAGGTCGGCGGCGCGCACGATGTCCATCAACGGCCCGATGGCCTTGACGCAGTGGATGGTGAGGGCTCGGTCGAGTTCGACGGCCAGCGCGAGCTGCGTGCGGAAGGCCGCCTCCTGGGCGACGGGGTCGAAGCCGGCCACCCAACGGTCGAGGCCCATCTCGCCGACGCCGGCGCGCGGGTGCGCGCGCAGGATCGCCCGGAGAGCCTCGGCCCAACCCGCCGGCGCGGTCGGGACGTCCCACGGATGGAGGCCGAACGAGACGCGGTTGCGCGGGTCGCGGCGGCCGAGCGCGGCCACGTCCTCCCAGTCCGCCGGCGCGCTGCCGTTGATCATCGCCTGGCCCACGCCGTCGGCCCGGGCCTGCTCCACCGCCGCGTAAGGGACTTCGGCGAACTGGTAATGGCAATGCGCGTCGCGGAGTTCCATCAGCGAAGACGAGGCTGACGGCCGAGGCCCCGGCCTCAACGACGAACCACCTTGCCCTGCCGCCCCGCCCTGCCCTATCTCCGTGGCAGGATGAAGACGCCGCCCCTGCCTCCCGAAGCGCTGATGACCGTCACCGGCCTGCCCTACCCGCTGAAGGCGAAGGGCAAGGTCCGCGAGGTCTTCGACCTGGGCGCCCACTACCTGATCGTGGCCACGGACCGGCTCTCCGCTTTCGACGTCGTGATGCCCAACGGTGTCCCCGGCAAAGGCATCCTGCTCACCCAGATCAGCCTCTGGTGGTTCGACCAGGCCCGCCTGGTCTTCCCGACCCACCTCGTGCCCGACCACGCCAACGCGTTGGCCAAGGCGCTGCAGGGTCACGAGCACCTGATCCCGCGCTCGATGCTGGTGCGCAAGCTCAAGCCCCTGCCGGTCGAAGCGGTCGTCCGCGGCTACCTCGCCGGCGGCGGCTTCAAGGAATACCAGAAGACGGGCGCGATCCTCGACCACGCCCTTCCCCCCGGCCTGCTCGACGGCTCGAAGCTCCCGCAGCCGATCTTCACCCCTTCGACCAAGGCCGCCGAGGGCCACGACGAGGCCATCACCCGCGCGCGCTGCGGAGAGATCCTCGGCGAGAAGGTGTTCCGTACCATCCAGGAGACCTCGCTCGCGCTCTACCGCATGGGCGCCGAACGCGCGGCCAAGGCCGGCGTGATCCTCGCCGACACGAAATTCGAGTTCGGCACGGCGGCCGACGGTTCCCTCGTGCTCATCGACGAAGTGCTGACGCCGGATTCTTCCCGCTACTGGCCCACCGCCACCTGGCAGCCCGGCCGCGCCCAGCCTTCTTACGACAAGCAGTTCGTGCGCGATTGGCTCGAGACCCAGGCGTGGGATAAGACCGCGCCCGGTCCGCGCCTGCCGGACGAAGTCGTCCGGAAGACCCAGGCCCTCTATGCGGAGTGCCTCGAGCGCCTGACGTCCTGACCGGAGCGGAGTTCAGCCTCGGCCGTGCGGCAGCCGCCACGAGAGCGGCGTCCAGCGGCTGGTCTGCCAGCCGTCGGCCGTCGCGAGTTCGCGCACGACGACTTCCTCCGCATGGACTTCGACGTAGAGGAAGGCCTGGGCCGGACCGCTGAAATGCCCGGAGTTGTCCGTGTTGAAGGTC
>JBDKKH010000145.1:0-5922 GCA_039796215.1 Verrucomicrobiota bacterium | reverse complement strand
TGAGCGACGCCGACATCGCCGACGTCCTCACCTACGTCCGTCAGAGCTTCGGCAACCAGGGCAACCCGGTCACCGCCGAGCAGGTCAAGGCGATCCGCGACGCGAACGCCGCGCGCACCGCTCCGTGGACCACCGCCGAACTCGGCCTCAAATAATCCCGCACCTTCTTTCCACCGATGTCACAGGATAACCGTTCCGGCCGCCCGCAGGGCCGTCCCCCCGAAGGCGACTCGCGCCTGTCGCGCGTCGAGGCCTCCCTCCGCGGGCCTTTCCTCCTCTTCTTCGTCTCCGCCGTCGTCTGGCTCCTCGCGGCCTCGCTGCTCGCCTTGGTCGCCTCGCTGGGCCTGGGCTCGCTCGCCGGACCTTTCCGCGACTGCGAATTCCTGACCTACGGACGCGTCGTCGCGGCCGAACGCAACCTGTTCGTCTACGGCTGGGCCTTCAACGCGTTCTTCGCGGTGAACCTCTGGCTGCTCTCGCAGCTCGGTCGCTTCGAGTTCCGCAACGGCTGGCTGGCCACGCTCGGCGGCGTCGTCTGGAACCTCACCCTGACCTACGGCGTCGCGCGCCTCTTCGCCGGCGAACTCAACGGTTTCGCGCTGCTCGAGATGCCGCGCGAAGTCGGCCCGGTCCTCGCCGTGGCCTTCCTGCTGGCCGCTTTCTGGCCGATCGTCGCCTTCGCCCGTCGTCCCACGGGGCACACGTTCGCTTCCCAGTGGTTCGTGGTCGGAGCCTCGTTCGTCTTCCCGCTGGTCTACCTGCTCGCCCAGCTGATGGTGCTCTGGGCGCCCGCCTCGGGTGTCGTGCAGGCCCTCGTCCATAGCTGGTTCGTCTCGAACGTGCTGCTGCTCTGGCTCGGGGCCTCGGCCCTCGCCGCCGTCTATTACTTCCTGCCCAAAGTCCTTGAGCGCACGATTTCGGGTTACTACCTGGCGCCGGTCGCCTTCTGGACGTTCTTCCTCTTCGCCGGCTGGACCGGACCTGCCGCCTTGGTCGGCTCCCCGGTGCCCTTGTGGTTGCAGTCCGCGGGCGTGGTCGGCGCGGCGATGCTGATGGTCCCGGTGATCATCACCGCCTTGAACTTCCACGGCACGCTCTTCACGCAGGGCGGCTGGGCGCGCGCTTGGAACGATACCACGCTGCGTTTCGTGTCCTTCGGCGCGGTCGCCTTCACGGCGTACGGCGCGCTCCAGGCCTGCGCGGCCTTCCGCGGTCCCAGCGCGTTGCTCCGGTTCACCTCCTTCGGCGTCGGCCTTGAGCACCTGCTCACCTACGCTTTCGTGACGATGGTGATTTTCGGCGCGGCCTACTTCATCCTGCCCCGGATCACCGGCTCGCTCTGGCCTTCCTCCAAGCTGGTCCACGTCCACTTCTGGGGCTCGGCCCTCGGCATCCTCGGCTGCCTCACGGCTTGGCTCTTCGGTGGCTGGCAGGTCGGCCAGCTGCTGGCCGCGACTTCCGCCGCGCACGCCGACGTGCTTCGCTCCGAATCCTCGTGGTTCTTCCTGCTGACGGTTTCCTCCGTCCTGCTACTCGTCGGCCACGTGGCCTTCGCCCTCAACGCCTTCGGCATGATCCTCAAATCCTCCGCGCCGGTCTCTTCCGGTCGTCACGACTAACCCGTCGCTCCCATGAAGAACCTCAATATCCTGCTGGCCGGCGTCTTCGCCGCCGTCGCGCTGCCCTTCGGCGCGCTGCTGCTCAGCGGACAGTCCCAGCTCGGCGGCCTCGGTCGTGCGGCCGGCGAAGAAGGCGGCGCGCTCTTTCCCGCCCGCGAACCCGGTCTGGCCATCCAAGGTCGCGAGGTCTACCTCTCGCTCGGTTGCGTCAGCTGCCATACCCAGCAGGTCCGTCCGGCGGGGCAGGGGAGCGACCTCGCCCGCGGCCTCGGCGTCCGTCCTTCCGTCGCCCGTGATTACGTCCTGCAGCCTCAGGTATTGCTAGGCGACCGACGCATCGGACCCGATCTCGCGAACTACGGCGCCCGCACCTCCCAGATCAACGTCGAGACGCTCCTGACCGATCCCGCTTCCAGCGGAGTGGTCTGGCATCCGTCCTACCGCTTCGTGGAGGCCGCGCAGCGCACGGCCCTCGTCGCCTACCTGAAATCCCTCCGTCAGGACTACCCGTCCCCGGAAGCCAAATTGAAGAAGTGAACCCATGAACGACCGTAACCGTCATTCCGATAGCAACCGCCCGCGCCGGGGACCCTCCGGCGCCGGCTCCGAAGGGCCTTCCGACGGACGCCTGGTGGAGGTTCACGCGCAGCTTTCGCGCGACAAAGACGAACCGGCCGAAGGGTTTTCCCTCACGCCGATCTTCATCGTCTTCCTGTTCTGCGCCTTCGGCTTCTGGGCCGGCCTCTACCTGACCCGTAACTCCGGGGAGTTCTCGGCCGGCGCCTTCGACCTCGACGCTCCCAAGGCGGTCGTGGCCGGCGGTCCTGTCGCCTTCGAGCCCGATGTCGCCAAGGGAGAGCAGCTCTTCCTCGCCAATTGCGCCGCCTGCCACCAGGCGACCGGCCTCGGCGTCCCCGGCGCCTTCCCGCCTCTGGCCAAGTCCGCTTGGGTTGCCGGCGCCGAAGAACGCCTCATCAAGGCCATCCTCGCCGGTCTCGCCGGAGAGATCGAAGTCAACGGCGCGAAGTACAACGGCAACATGCCGAACATCGGTGCCAGCCTCAAGGACGCCCAGGTAGCCCATATCGCCACCTACGTCCGTCAGGCCTGGGGCAACGTCGCCGAGCCGGTCATGGACGCCAAGGTCGCCGAAGTCCGCAAGGCCATCGGCAATCGGGCCCAGTATAATCCGGCCGACCTCCTCAAGGAGCATCCGCTCGAAGCCAAGTGATCTTGGCTGCGAGTCGGTAATGAAAAAGGCCCGGGAGCGATCCCGGGCCTTTCTGTTGCCGTCTGAGCGGAGGCTCAGGAGTGCTTCTTGATGAAGGCGGCGATGTCACCCTTCGGGCGCGCGCCGACCATCTTGTCCACGACGACGCCGTTCTTGAAGAGGAAGAGGGCGGGGATGGAGTTCACGCCGAGCTGCTGGGCGAGGGCCTGATTGGTGTCCACGTCGACCTTGGCGATCTTGACGGAACCGGCCATCTCGGCGGCGAGCTGGTCGAGCACCGGGCCGATCTGTTTGCACGGACCGCACCAAGTGGCCCAGAAGTCCACCAGGACGGGGACGGTCGAGGCTTTGATGGTGTTCTCGAAGTTGGAATTATCGAGATTGATGATGAGTTCGGAGGCCATGAAAACGGATTAACCTTTGGTTTTGACGAAGAGTTCCAGCGCGAGGATCACCACGCCGGTCGCCGTGGCGGCGAGGGCCAGGAAGCCGACGACGGCGGCGGCAGGGCTCACGGTACGCGAGACGACGGGGGCGACCGGACGGGGCGCCGAAGGGGGAGGCGGAGGAATCGCGCCGCTGGCCGAAGGCAAGGGGCTGGGCGAGGGAGCCGCGGTCGGGGAGATCGGGGCGGAGGGCTTGGCAAGCTTCAGCTTCGGCGCGGCCGGAGCTTCGCTGGCGGCCGGAGGCGGCGGTATGGGCTGAGCCGACTGTGATTCCAAGGAAGAGTCGCCTTCCGGGGGAGGGGGAGGCGGGGGAGGCGGCAGCTCGTTGCTCATCGGAGAAGATTCATCAAATCTTGGGCTTCGGGTGAGTCAATCCGTCTGTGGTCGATTTTGGTTCAGGCTCCCCGCTGATGCTTGCGCAGCAGCTCGGCCAACTCCTCCGGATGGGCGTCGGCGATCGTCCGGCCTTTGCGGGCCAGGTCTTCCGTGGTCTTAATGACCGTTTCGGTCATCTGGTCGTGGGTTTCGGTCGAACCGCCGACCAACTTAAAGCCTTCCCCTTGGGTGATCCGCCGGTGCTTGTCTCGTCCGTCGAGCCCTAGGCCGAGGAGTGAGCGTGATGGACGGCTTGCGCGTGCCATGGCTTCAGACTGGTTGCGCGACGGACGGTTTCAAGCCTGCGGTCAGGCGCCTTCGCCTGATGGCGCGTCGAATTCGGAGCCCGCTTCGAGTGCTTCGCCGGCGTTAGGGGCGCCGGCCGACTCCGCCTTGGAGCAATTGATTTCCGAGAACGACAGGTCCTGCTCTAATTTCAACTTACCCAGGCGGGCGAGTTCGAGGCAGGCGAGGAAGGTGGCGACGAGGAAGCCGACCGTCGGCCGTTCGGGCAGGAGGCTGGTGAAGGTGAAAGTCGTTTCGGTCTCAAGCCGGCCGAGGATGGTCTCCATCCGGTCCGAGACCGTGGCGCTTTCGACGGAGATGCTGCCCGGCTGGATGCGCTCCGCGAGCCGACGCAGGACCAGGTTGAAGGTGTTCCACAGTTCGATCCGGTCGGCGGGGGCCACGGGACGGACGACGGCGTCCTCGCCTTGCGGCTGGAGGACGTAACGGCTGAGCAGTCCTTGACGGTCCTCGACCAGGCCGCGGATGAGGGCGGCGGTCTCCTTGACGCGCTTGTATTGGATGAGCTGCTGCACCAAGGCCCAGCGGGGGTCCTGGCCTTCGTCGGCGGTCGCGACCTCCTCTTCCGGGCGGCTTTCGACGGGCAGGAGCGTGCGGCTCTTGATGTACATCAGCGTCGCGGCCATGACGAAGAAATCTCCCGCCAGCTCCAGGTTGTCTTTCTCCTGGGTGCGCAGGATTTCCAGGTACTGCTGCGTGACCTTCTCGATCGGGATATCGTAGATATCGATCTCGTTCTTGCGGATCAGGAACAACAAGAGGTCAAGCGGCCCTTCGAAGACATCGAGGCGGATGGGCAGGTCGGCGGGCGGGAGGATGCCGTCCGTCGGAATCGCAGGGGGTGGGGGAGGAGTGTCCGACACGGCTTAGAATCTGAACAATCTGAACCTCAGGTGGAAGCCCAATGAACCGATGCCCCGGTTGAGCGGGTCCATGCGCTTGTTGATGCCATACTCCAGTTCCCAGGAGTTGCCGACCCGTTGGATGAGGCCGGCGCTCATGAAGGTGGTCTGCCCGAGGATGGCGTCATAGTTCAGTCCGCCGATGACGCTGTAGACGGAGTTGAGGCGCACCCGGCCGTCCCAGATGAGCTGGCGGGCCACGGCGGCCTGTCGTAGCTCGACCCAGCTGAGGGAGCTTTGCCAGAAGTCGCCCGAATTCACGCTCACGCTTTGCAGGGATTCGAACGGGGCGCCGCCGCCGTTCGGCAGCCGGACCCCAGAGGAGACCGTGAGCCAGGACGTCGGAGTGAAGCGGAGGGAGCCCAGCAGGTCGCTCCGTCCGGTCTCGGCTTCCGTCGGCCCTTGGCGCCAGTCCGCGAAGAAATCGGCCCGGGCCAGTTCCCGGGTCCCGTTCTGTCCGTCGCGGGTCTCCAAGGTGTTCCGTACGCCGAACCGCACGGCCTGGCGGTCGGTGGTCGAAGCCGCGTCGAGCCGGTCCGCCAGGTCGAGCTCTTCGAGCACGGTGACGGAGACGGCGCGCTGGGTCATCGGGGCGACGCCGATCTGCTCGTCCGCTCCCGGCATGACCCGATATTGCAGCATCGGCCGGAGGCTGTGACGCAGGCCGTCCACGCCCCATTTCTCGGCGCGGAAGTCCCAGGACCCCGTCACTAGGGCTTCAAGGTCGAAGCCAGCCTGGCCGATCACCTTCGAGGCGGCTCCTTGTCCGTCGATGCCATCGGACCAGCCGGTCGCCCGGACGCCCGCGACGGGTCGCCAGGAAAGCCAGTCACCGGCCCGGAAGGCGCGGCTCAAGCCATAATACCCGTCAAGGCGCGCCGACGACCATGCCGTCGCGGAGAGGGTCGCCGCCTGGAAGGCGGGCAAGGGGAGGTCCTCGGAAGGCCGTTCGGTGAAGTAGCCGAGGCTGATGAAAGCCCGGCGATCCCACGTCGATCCGGCGAGCCTTCCCGTCGGCAGGTCGAAGCGGAGTTCGGGGAGTC
>JBDKKH010000144.1:0-2683 GCA_039796215.1 Verrucomicrobiota bacterium | reverse complement strand
CCTCTGGGGTGCCATCACGGTGACCGACTACTAAGCCGACAACTAGCCCTTGCAGAAGCCCCGGATTCGGGGCTTCTTCGTTTGCAGGCCATGAACGTCCCCGGAAGCAATGTCGCCCGCCACCTCAGGAGCGCGGCCACCGACCGACCCGACGGGCTGGCGACGAAAAACCCCCTGGCCGTCAGCGCGTCGGGCGAAGTCACGCATGAAGCCCGGACTTTCCGTCAACTGGACCAGGAAAGCGACGCGGCGGCCGACTACTTCGGACGTTCCGGCCTGGCGGCCGGCGACCGTGTCTTGCTCGCGGTCCGACCAGGCCACGACCTGATCGTCGGGATGTTCGCCCTCCTGAAACTGGGAGCCGTGCCCGTCGCCATCGATCCCGGCATGGGCTGGTCAGCCTTCCTGGACTGCGTCCGCCGCTCTCGTCCGACCGCCTTGGTCGGCGTCCGCGCCGCGACGCTGCTCAGCCGTCTCCCCTTGGCGGCATTCCGATCTCTCCGCGCCCGGGTGACGGTTGGCGGCTCCACGTGGCGCCAAGCCCTCGCCGCGACTTCTCCCGTTGCACGGCCGCTCGCCGACGTCTCGCCCGACACGCTTGCGGCCATCCTCTTCACGTCCGGCTCGACGGGCGCGCCGAAGGGCGTCCTTTACACGCACGGGATGTTCGACGCGCAGATCGAACTGGTGCGATCGACCTATGACATTCGCCCGGGCGAAACGGACATGGCGATGCTGCCGCTGTTCGCGCTGTTCAATCCGGCGCTCGGCACGACGACCGTCACGCCGCTCCTCGACCCCTCCCGCCCGATGGCGGCCGACCCGGCCCCGCTGGTCGCGGCTCTCCGGACGGAAAAGATCACCTGTTCTTTCGGTTCCCCCGCGATCTGGGGCAAGGTCGCCGAGCACTGCGAGGCCAAGGGATTGAGACTTCCCGACCTGCGACGTCTGCTCATCGCCGGCGCCCCCGTCTCGGGCGAACTGCTGGCCCAGCTTCGGGTCATCGCGCCGAACTGCGCGATCCACACCCCCTACGGAGCCACGGAATGCCTGCCGGTCACCTCGATCACGGCCGACGAACTGCTCGGCGCTGCCCGGCAGTCCGCGCTGGGCGGCCAAGGCACCTGCGTCGGCCGGCCGGTCGTCGGAGTGGAGATCCGGGTGATCCGCGAGACCGACGGGCCGATCGCCAGCTTGACGGACACCCTGACATGCCGGGCGGGCGAGGTCGGCGAGATCATCGCCACCGGCCCGAGCGTCACGAGCGAATATGACGGCCTGCCCGACGCCACCCGCGCCGCGAAGATCGCCGATGGCGGACGCGTCTGGCATCGCATGGGCGACCTAGGGGCCATGGATGATTCCGGCCGGCTGTTCTTCCTCGGACGCCGCGTGGAAAAAGTCCGCACCCGCGACGGCGACCTGCCCACGGAGGCGCTCGAGCCCGCCTTCCGCCAGCACCCGCAGGTCTTCCGCTGCGCGCTCATCGGCCTGGGCGAAGCGCCCGACCAGACGCCCGCCTTGGTGGTCGAACCCCGCGTCGGCTCGTTTCCCGAGGACGCCGCCGAGCGCGAGCGCTTCATCGCCGAACTGCGCGACATCGCGCGCGCCTGCCCGTCCGCCGATCGCGTCCGACACATCGTCTTCCAGCGTTCGCTGCCGGTCGATGTCCGCCATAACGCCAAGATCCATCGCCTTCGCCTCGCCAAGGAATGGACCCGCCGCCTTTCCCGATGAATCCTCCTCTCGTCCTCGTCACCGGAGGCGCCGGCTTCCTCGGCCAGGCCATCGTGCGACGCTGCCTGGACCGCGGCTACCGCGTCCGCGTGCTGGGCCGGACGCCGCTGACCGGCGAACTCGCGGGTCGGATCGATTTCGTCCGGGGTGACATCGCCGACCGCGCCACGGTCGACGCCGCGACGAAGGGCTGCGACTTCGTCTTCCACGTGGCGGCCAAGGCAGGGGTCTGGGGAGCGTGGGAAGACTACCTGCGCATCAACGTCGACGGCACGTCGAACGTCGTGGCCGCCTGCCAGTCCCACGGCGTCCGCGCGCTCGTGCACACCAGCACCCCGAGCGTCGTCTTCAGCGGCGAGTCGTTCCGCGGCGACGATGAATCGCTGCCCTACGGCGACGACTGGCTCTGCGCTTACGCCGAGACCAAGGCGGTCGCCGAAGAGGTCGCCCTCAAGGCCGCCTCGGCGACGCTCAAGGTCTGCGCGCTCCGTCCGCACCTGATCTGGGGGCCGGGCGACCCGCATATTTTCCCGCGTGTCCTGGCCCGCGCGCGCGCCGGCAGACTGCGCATCGTCGGCGACGGCGAGAACTTGGTCGACGTCACCCATGTCGACACCGCGGCCGAGGCGCACCTCGGCGCGCTCGACGCGCTCCTCGCAGGCCGCGCCAACGGGAAGGCCTACTTCCTCTCGCAGGGCGAACCCGTGAAGCTCTGGGAGTTCATCAACCGTCTGCTCGTCGGCGCCGGCGAAAAGCCCGTGACGCGCCGGATCAGCCAGCGCTCGGCCTATTGGCTCGGCGCCCTGCTCGAAGGCGTCTGGACGCTCTGCCGGCTGAAGGGCGAACCGCCCATGACCCGCTTCGTGGCCGTCGAACTCGCCAAGGACCATTGGTACGACGTCTCCGCCGCTCGCCGCGACCTCGGGCTCAAGCCCGCCGTCGACAC
>JBDKKH010000143.1:0-12772 GCA_039796215.1 Verrucomicrobiota bacterium | reverse complement strand
GGCGACCTTCCAGCCTGCGGCGAGAAGGCGGTTCACGTAAGCGGGGGCGGCGTGATGCGGAAGACCGGCCATCGGTGTCTCGTGGCGCTTCGTCAGCGTCAGCCCCAGGACGCGGGCCGCTACTTCCGCGTCTTCGCCGAAGACTTCATAGAAATCGCCCAGCCTGAAGAGCAGGATGGTCCCGGCCGCGAGTTTCTCGCGGAACTCGCGGTATTGCCGCTGCATGGGGGTCTCTTTATCCACTTAACGGAGCGAAAACAGCCGTCATAGCGTCCGCAAGGACGGACTGACCCTCCCGTCGCCGGAAGGGTCGGAAGTTGCTCACATCAGCTCGGCGGCCAGTTCCGACAGCGCGCTCCGGACCCCGCTCAGAAGGCGGACGTTGGCCGTGATGGCATGCCCTTTCATCCGCTCGTGGGTGTGGATCAGGCCGTTGGACTTTCCGTCGAGATAGGGCGTGTCCACCTGATCAAGGTCGCCGATCAGCACGACTTTGGAGCCCTCCCCGATGCGGGTGATGACCGTCTTGGCCTCGTGAGGGGTCATGTTCTGCGCCTCGTCGACGATCATGAAGGCATGACCGATCGACCGTCCGCGGATGAACGTCATGGCCTCGATCTCGATGAGGCCCGAGTCTATCAGCCATTGGTAGGGCTTCCGCGGCTGGTTGATGGCCTGGAACTGGGAGCCGAAGATCGGCTGCGGCGTCTTCATCGCCTGGGCCTTTTTCTGCCGGCGCTGCGTATCGGTGGCCACGGCCTCCTTGGCCGTGGGCGTGGGCGCGGCGTTGCCGTTCTTGGAGAACAGCACCTCGAGATTGTCGAAGTAGGGCTGGATGTAGGGTGAGAGCTTTTCTTCCTTCGAGCCGGGCAAGGCGCCGATGTCCTTGCCGATCTGCACGACGGGTCGGGAGACGTAGAGCTTCTTGTAGGGCGAGAAATCGCTGAGGACCTGCGACAAGGCGGCGGCGATGGACAGGAAGGTCTTGCCGGTGCCCGCCCTGCCGAAACAAGTGACCAGGCGGATCTCCGGGTTCAGCAGCGCGTCGAGGAAGATCCACTGCTCGAAGTTCTTCGGGATGACGCGCATGCCGCGGGGCATCTGCAGGCCCTTGCGCGCGCCGCTGTCGGCGGAAAGGAACTCCCGGTAGAGGCCCAAGGGCACGAAAGCACCTTCGCCCACGTGACGGGCGGGCTCGCTCCAGGCGTCGGACGTGAACATGACGTACTCGTTGATCAGCAGAGGCGGCTCTTCCTTCACCTTGACCTGGACCTGGCCGAGTTCCCGGAAGTCCCGCATGGCGGCCGCGGTGACCTTGATCGTGCGGTATTCGCCGACGTCGCTGGTCTCGACGCGGTCGTTGCGGTAGTCCTGGACCTCCAGCCCGAGGGCCTGCGCCTTGAGGGCCATGCACGCGTCCTTGGTCACGAGGATCACCGTCCCTTTGGTCGTGTCGCGTAGATAGAGCGCGGAAGCGATGATGCGGTGGTCAGGCGCGTCGACCTGCATGAACACCGCGCGGAGTCGGTCCGCCTTCGCGCCGGTGAAGTGCTCCTTGATGAGGGCTTCGTTGATGACCACGCGAAGCTCGCCGCCGTCGCGCAAGGGGGCGCGCAAGGTGGACGGACGCGAAGGATCGCCTTCGGAGATCTCCTTGAGGCTGCGGTTGGCGAACAAGGCGCGGATCGCGCGGTTGACGCGGCGGGCGCTGGCGCCGAGCTGGCCCTGCTGGGTCTTGAGGCGATCGAGTTCGGACAAGACCTCGACAGGCACGGCGACGACGTGCTCATCGAACTTGAACAGGGAATCGGGATCGTGAATCAGTACGTTGGTGTCTAGGACGTAAGTCTTTTTCACCTCGCCAGACTAACGAAGCCCCGACCCGGAGCAATCCGTAAAGAGCTATTGCGTGCGGGCAAGTTCGCGGAGGTATTCCCAGCTGTAGATGCCGGTCCGATGGCCGTCGCTGAACTCCAAGGTGACGGCATAGTTGCCGATGAGCGAATGTCCGGTGACGGTCACCCCGGGGAAGCGACGGGGGCCGTCTCCGCCCCAGCGTTGGCCGAGGATGTCGACCTCTCCCATGTTCTCGGCGCTGGGCGAGCGCTCCCGCAACCACTCCGCCCGCAGGCAGTCCTCGGTCCCGTCCTCCCAGGTCAGGGCCAGGAAATCACCGATGATCTGGAGGTCGCGCGGCGGACGCATGAGCCAGACATTGGGACCGTGGATGACCGGCGCAAGCCGGGAGCAGAAGGCGGGACGACCTTGACTCCCTCGGCCACATGACGACCTTGGACGGACTATGGCAGGCGTAGGCAAACTCCTCAAACAGGCACAGAAGATGCAGCGCGGCATCGCGGACGCCCAGCAGCGTCTCACCGAAGAGCGGCTGGAAGTGTCCCACGGCGGCGGCGCGATCCGCGTCACTGTCAACGGCCATGGCCTCGTGCAGGCGCTGACCCTCGACCCTGAGTTCCTGAAGGAGGAGAAATCACTGGTGGAACAGGGTCTGGTCGCCGCCTTGCAGGAGGCCTCCGCCCGGGCGCGCGAGCTGCACGAGGCGACGATGTCCAAGGCGACGGCGGGTTTCTCCCTGCCCGGGATGTGACCCCTGCCCGTGACGCCTTCTTTCGATAAAGTCCGCCAGTTGCTCAAGACCCTCCCCGGCATGGGGCATCGCTCGGCTGAACGGATCGCCTTGCACCTATTGGTGGAGCGCCCCGGCAAGCTCGCGCCGTTGCTGGCTTCCTTGCAGGCCGCGGCCGACGTCGTGGGTCGTTGCACCCGTTGCGGCAGCCTGGCCGAAGAGTCCCTTTGCGCGGTCTGCGCCGACGCCAAGCGAGACACTGGAGCGGTCTGCGTGGTCGAGCAGGTCCCCGACCTGATGGCGATCGAGCGATCGGGCGCCTTTCGCGGTACTTATCATGTGCTGCATGGCCGTTTGTCGCCGGTCAACGGCGTGGGGCCCGATCAGCTCAACCTGGCCACTTTCGAACAACGCCTGAAGGATGAGCCGGTCACGGAGGTCGTCTTGGCGCTCGGTAACGACATCGAGGGCGAGGCGACCTGCCATTACGTCAGCGAGGCCATCCATGCCGTGCGCGCGACGATCAAGATCTCGCGCATCGGCTTCGGCCTGCCGAGCGGCAGCGGACTGACCTTCGCCGACCCCGCGACGCTTCGCAGCGCCTTGGAGGGCCGCCGTGATGTCGCCGGGTGACGACTTCCTGGCCTACCCGCCCGACGCCGAATCCTTCTGGGTGGGCGAGGCCGAACGCGCCATGGGACGGACGGGTGACGAAGCGTTGGAGAAACTGACCAGCGCGGTCGCGCATCTCTCGGACCTGTTCACCACGGAGCGACCCTCCAAGCAGTTCCCGGACTATTTCGCGGATCCTCGCCTGCTTGCGGCCTACGGCGTCTTCTTCCTGCCGCAGAGTTTCACCCGGACGTCTTTCGCGCTGGCGCAGGTCTGCGGCCTGAGGGGGTGGCGGCCTGCCAGCCGCGCCCCGCGCGTGCTCGACCTGGGTTCGGGCCCGGGCTCCTGCGGGACGGCGGTTGCCCATCGTCTGGCTCAGCTGGGTTACGCCGACATCAGTCTGACGGGCTTGGACAAATCGCCCATGGCGCTCGTCGCGATGGAAGCCTTCGGCCAGGCCGTGCTCGGTGCGAGCGGCAAGGTCGTCACCCGCATCGGCGACGCCGCCCGGCCGGAGACGTGGCCCGAGGGCGGCTTCGATGTCATCGTCGCCGGCTTCGTGCTGAACGAGCTGCCGCAACTCGACGACACGGCCCTGCTTCGCTGGTACGATGCGGTGCGTGGCCGCCTGGCGCCCGGCGGCCTGGTCCTCGTGCTGGAACCGGCCCTGCGCATCACGTCAGAAAGACTCCAGCGGCTGAGCGACGCGCTCGCGGCGCGCGGCGACCGACGCATCGCGCCCGAACTCGACGCGCGGCCCGACCCTCAGCTGGCCGGAGGCGAACATTGGAGCCATGAGACCCGGGCATGGACCGCGCCGAAGTCTGCCGAGTTCGTCAACCGTCACCTCCATCGCGACCTGCGCGAGGTGCGTTTTGCCTTCGCCGCGTTCAGCGACGCCGCCCTGCCCCCGCTGCCTCCTGGTCTGGCCCGGCTCGTTTCCGACGTCCAGATCATCAAAGGGCTCATCCGATTCGTCACCTTGCGCGACGGGCGGATCGAGAACGTCGAAGTACCCACGCGAGGCCTCTCCAAGCATGAGGTCAAGCTGCTTGCGGCGACTTTCTCCCGGGGTGACCTCGTCCGTTATCCGGAAGCACCTGAGGCCCGTCGCCGACTGGCCAACCATGAGGAATTGAGGGTGGTCTGGACGCCGAAGGGCTTCGTCGCACGATAATGTAACAATCCGGACGGGGCATTTGTTTGCCTGCCCGGGGCGGGTCGGTTGGCTTGACGTTTCTGCCTGGTCGCGCCGGGCGCCAATCCCTCCTCTTATTTCCATGTTCAATCGTGAACTCAGCTGGCTCAGCTTCGACCGACGCGTCCTTGAGCTCGCCGAAGACGCTTCGGTCCCGCTTCTTGAGCGCGTCCGCTTCCTCTCCATCGTCAGTTCCAACCTCGATGAATTCTTCGAGATCCGCGTGGCCGGCATCATGCAGCAGGAAGAGTCGGCCAGCCACCCGGCGACCCGTG
The DNA here is from genome assembly GCA_039796215.1 of Verrucomicrobiota bacterium. Lineage (GTDB taxonomy): Bacteria > Verrucomicrobiota > Verrucomicrobiia > Opitutales > UBA953 > UBA953. The sequence continues at coordinate 8,100 of JBDKKH010000143.1, read as the reverse complement.
AGTTCCTGACCGAAGTCCTCGCGCAGGCCCGCGCCCTCGTCGAGGCGGAGCAGCGTTGCTGGAAGGACCAGCTGGTGCCCGCCCTGGCCGCCCAGGGCATCGTCTTCAAATCGCGCGAACAGCTGACCGAAGCCGATCGGGCTGAACTGTCGCCGCGTTTCGACGCCGACATCTTCTCCGCGCTGACCCCGCTGGCCATCGATCCGTCGCACCCTTTTCCGGTCCTCACGAACAAAGGACTCTATCTTCTGGTGCTCCTGCGTGACCCCGCCTCCGGGGAGATCCGCCGCGCGGTGGTCCCGATCCCGCGCGTCCTCCCTCGCGTCCTGTCCGTCGGGCAGCATGGGGCCGCGGCCTTCACCTTGCTCAGCCATGTCGTGCAGCTGTTCATCCATCGGCTGTTCCCGGGACTCGAGCTCCAGGGTTCCTGGGCTTTCCGGATCACGCGCAACAGCGACCTTTACGTCGACGAGGAGGAATCCGGCAACCTGCTCGAAGCCATCGAGGAGGAGATCCGTAACCTGCGCAAAGGCGCGCCCGTGCGGCTTGAGATCGAAGGCGACGTCCCCGAGGGCGAACTGCAATGGCTGCTACGTTCCTTGAACCTTGCGGCGCCTAACGCCTTCCGGGTGGGCGGACCGGTCAACCTGCTGCGCCTCGGCAGCCTCGTCGACCTGGTCAACCGCCCCGACCTGCTCTACCCGGCTTTCGTGCCTGCCATGCCTGCCGAGTGCGCCGACCCCGCCAAGCTTTTCGCGCGGGTGGCCCAGCAGGACCTGCTGCTTCACCATCCATACGAGTCGTTCACGCCCGTGGTGGATTTCCTGCGGCAGGCGGCGCGGGACGACGCCGTCGTCGCCATCAAGCTCACCTTGTATCGCACCAGCGGCGACTCCCCGGTCGTCGAGGCGCTCAAGGAGGCCGCGCGCAACGGCAAGCAGGTCACCGCCTTGGTGGAACTGCGCGCCCGCTTCGATGAGCTGAACAACATCGAGTGGGCCCGTCAGCTCGAGGAAGCCGGCGCGCATGTCGTGTACGGGCTCGGCGGCCTCAAGACCCACTGCAAGGCCTGCCTTGTCATCCGTCAGGAGAAAGGCGGTCTCCGTCGTTACGCCCACCTCGGCACCGGTAACTATAATCCGCGGACCGCCCGGGTCTACACCGACTTCTCGCTGTTCACCGCGGACGCGGAAGTGACCGCCGACGTCGGACTGCTCTTCAACGTCCTCACCGGCAATCTCGCGGCGCCCAAGTTCAAGCACCTGCTGGTGGCGCCCTTCGAGCTCTCGCGGCGGATCGTCGAGCTCATCGACGCCGAGGCCGCCGCCGCGAAGGCCGGACGGCCGGCCACGATCTTCGCCAAGGTCAACAGCCTCGTCGACCCGGACGTCATCGCCGCCCTCTATCGGGCCTCGACGGCGGGCGTCCGCATCGAACTGGTGGTGCGCGGCGTCTGCTGCCTGATCCCCGGCGTCGCCGGCCTGAGCGAGCACATCCGCGTGCGCAGTTTCCTCGGACGTTTCCTGGAGCATAGCCGCCTCTTCCGGTTCGCGAACTCGGCCGGCGAGCCGATCATCCTCATGGGGAGCGCCGATTGGATGCCTCGTAATTTCCACCGTCGGGTCGAGTGCGTCTTCCCCGTCCGTCACAAGGCCCTGCGGCGGCGGATCGAGACGGAGATCATCGCCACCTACGACGCGCAGAACGGCGACGCCCAGGTGCTCCGCGCCGACGGGAAATACGAGCCATGCCGGAGCGAAGGTCGATTGGCCCCGTGCGCGCAGGACGCATTCCTCGCCCTCGCCCGCCGGCTCACGCCCGAGACGGTCAGCGCGCCGCCGAAGAAGGCCCGAGGCAGATCCGTTCGACGGCCGAGTTGAAGCCTTCCTCGTCTCCGAGGATCTCCACTTCAAGGCGCACGAACATCAGCGGCACGGAAGGACGGAAACGTCCTTGGAGCCGGACGGCGTCCTTCTCGGTCGTGACGATCATCTCGACCTTCGCCTGCATCGCCTGGTCCAGGACTTCGTCCAGGTCCTCGTCGTTGAAGGCGTGGTGGTCGAGGAACCGCCGGTTCGCGGCGATCACCGCGCCGTGCCGGGTCAGGAGCTCTTCGAAACGCTCGGGTGTGGCGATGCCGGAGAACGCCGCGATCCGCCGGCCTTTCAGTTCGGCCATCGGCAGCCGGCGCGAGCCGTCGACCTCGACGAGTTCCCGGGCGCGATGAGAGCAGGCGATGATCTCCGCCGTCGGGTTATGGCGGCGGATGAGGGCGACCAGGCTTGGTTCCGGCGGCCCCTCGGACTTGGTCACGAAGACATAGGCTGCCCGGATTAGGTTCGCGATGGGTTCACGCAGCACGCCGCGCGGGAGCAGGCAGCCGTTGCCGAACGGGTCTCGGCTGTCGACCAGCAACAGATTGATCTGGCCGCGCAACGGAAGGTACTGCAATCCGTCGTCGAGCAGGATCGTGTCGACGCCGAAGCGCCTCAAGGCGAAGCGCCCGCCTTCGACCCGGTCGCGGTCGACGATCACCACGACGCCGTCGCCGCAGAGATTCTGGGCGAGCATGTAAGGTTCGTCGCCCGCCTCGTCTGGTCCCGCGAGCACGGAACGTCCGTCGGAGACCACCAGAGGGTCCGGCCGGCTGCCTTGGGTCAGCCAACGCCAGAAACGTTTCGGCAGGGAATCCGACGCCCCTTTGTAGCCGCGCGAAAGGATCGCGACCCTTCGTCCGCGACCGGCGAGCACTTTGGCCATCTTGAGGACGACCGGGGTCTTCCCCGTGCCGCCGACGGTGAGATTACCCACCACGACCACCTTGCAGCCGAGCGGCGTGTCCCGGAAGAGCCGGTGGCGATAAAGCCAGAGGCGGAGGCGCACCAGGCACTCGAATACCCATGAAAGCACGCGCAGGAAGCCGCCCAGGAGCATCGGTCCCAGGCCCTGCCGGCGCCCGTAGACGACGTCGACGGCGTAGCTCGCTATCGCCTCTCCGATCGCGGAGAAAAAACCTCGATGCTTCGCGCCCATGGACGAATTGATGCAAAGTTGTTTGACGAAGGCAACCATCCCGATTGAGAAGGACGACCCAGCGCCATGCTTGTACACCTGTTGCGCACCAAACTTCTCCGAGCCGAGGTCACCGCGGCCCGTCTCGATTACGAGGGCTCCCTGGCCATCGACCGGGAGCTCATGTCGCTCGTCGGCATGCTTCCTTACGAGAAGATCCTGGTCGGCAACCTCGCCAACGGGCAGCGCTTCGAGACCTACGCCATCCCCGCCCCGGCCGGAACGCGGGAGATCTGCCTCAACGGAGCCACCGCCCACCTCGGCGCCGCCGGCGACCTCCTCGTCATCATGAGCTTCACGCAGGCCGACGAGACCGCCGCCGCCGCCTGGAAGCCCCGGACGGCCACGCTCGCCGAACGGAACCGCCGCATCGTCCGTCTGGAGAACCCCGATGTGCCCGTCGAACTTCTCACCACCTTCCAACGATGAGCTACCGCCTCTATATCCCCGGCCCCCTGACCGTCTCCGACTCGATCGTGCAAGCCATGTCCAAGCCCATGGTCGGCCACCGCTCGGGCGACTTCGTCAAGCTGTACAACGACATGCAGCCTCGCCTGCAGTCCATGTTCTACACCCAGGACCCCGTCTACCTCTCCACGAGCTCCGCTTGGGGCGTCATGGAAGGCGCCCTGCGCAATGTCTGCCGCAAGGGCGTGCTCAACTGCATGAACGGCGCTTTTTCCGACAAGTGGAACGACGTCGCCCAGCGTTGCGGCAAGCACGCCGAAGCGCTCAAGTTCGAATGGGGCCAGCCGGTCGACCCCGAGGCGGTCCGCAAGGCCCTCGCCACCGGGAAGTTCGACTGCATCACCTTCATCCACTCCGAGACTTCGACGGGCACCCTCTCGCCGATCGCCGACATCATGGCCGTGGTCCGCGAGTTTCCTGACGTCATCTCGATCGCCGACACGGTCAGCTCCTTCTCCACGATCCCGATCAAGAAGGACGAACTGGGCATCGATATCTTCCTGACCGGTTCGCAGAAGGCCCTCGCCCTGCCCCCCGGACTCGCGATCTTCGCCGTCAGCGAACGCGCCCGGGAACGGGCCAAGCAGTCCCCTGACCGCGGCTACTATTTCGACCTGATCGAGTTTCATGACAACCACGTCAAGGGCATGACCCCTTCGACGCCCTGCATCTCTCTCTTCTACGGACTTCAGCAGCGCCTGCTGGAAGTCGAGGCCGAGGGCCTGGACAACCGGTATGCCCGCCACCTGCGCCTGAACGAGCGCATGCGCGCCTGGGGTCTCGCCAAGGGCTATTCCTTGCTCCCCGAGGTCCGCTTCGGCACCCGTGGCCTCAATTGCTTCAAGAACGACCGCAACGCCGACCTCGAGCGCCTCAACAAGGTCCTCAAGTCCCGTCACAAGCTCGTCATCGACGGCGGTTACGGCAAGCTGAAGGGCAAGACCTTCCGTATCTCCAACATGGGAGACGAGACCGACGCCACGATTTCCACGCTGATCGCCGCCCTTGACGACTCCTTCGCCGAGCAGGGAATGTAACCGGATTTGACAATCGGTTATCATCCTACGCATGCGCAAGAAGTCATCCAAGTCGTCCGTCGAAGTTTCCGCCCCCGCAGGTTCCAAGACCCTCGTCATCGCCGAGAAGCCCTCGGTGGCGGCGGACCTGGCCAAGGTGCTCAAGGTGCCCAAGGCCACCAGCGATTACTTCGAGGACGACAAATGGGTGATCAGTTCCTCCATCGGCCACGTGGTACGCCTCGTGGACCCGGATGACATCGATCCGAAGTTCAAGCGCTGGACGCTCAAGGACCTGCCCATCGACCCTCCGAAGTTCGACGGCACGGCCAGCGCCGACGTCCTCAAGGCCGTCATCAGCGAACGCAACAACGGCGACCGCTACAAGCTGCTGAAGAAGCTGCTGAGCCGGCCCGACGTGGGCACCGTCGTCAACGCCTGCGACGCCGGCCGCGAAGGCGAGCTCATCTTCCATTACGTCTATCAGCTCGCGAAGTGCAAGCTGCCCTGCCGGCGACTCTGGCTGACGAGCATGACCAACACGGCGATCGCCGAATCGTTCGCGCACCTCCTGCCGGCTTCCGCCAAGCAAGGCCTGCTCGACGCCGCGATCTGCCGCTCGCAGGCCGACTGGCTGGTCGGCATGACCGCGAGCCGCTTCTCGACCATCATCATCGGCGGCGCCAAGCGCGAAGTCTTCTCCGTCGGCCGCGTCCAGACCCCTACCCTCATGCTCATCGTGAAGCGTGAGCTCGAGATCCGCAATTTCGTCCCGAAGACCTTCTGGAAGATCGAGGGTGACTTCGGCCTCGCCCAAGGCGGTTACCGCGGCGCCGCTCAGGTGCCCGGCGTCGCCGACCGCAAGGAAGCCGAACGTTTCTACGACGAAGCCCAGGCCCGCAAGGTGGCCGATGAGGCGCTCCGGATCGGCGTCGGCATCGTCACCGACGAGCGCAAGCCGAAGAAGGAAAGCGCCCCGCGGCTGTTTGACCTCACGACCCTCCAGCGCGAAGGCAACCGTCGCTTCGGCTTCTCGGCCAAGACCACCCTCGGCGTCGCCCAGGCTCTCTACGAGAAGCACAAGGCGCTGACCTACCCCCGCACGGATTCGCAGTACCTGCCGGAAGACTACCTCCCGAACGCCAAGGCCGCGCTCCAGTCCCTCGAGGGCGCCCACCCCGCCGGCGTCTTCGCCAAGGAAGCGCTTCGCAGCGGCTGGGTCGACTCCGCCGGTCGTCGCGTCTTCGACAACAAGAAGGTCAGCGACCACTTCGCCATCATCCCGACCGGCACCGTCCCGCACGGACTGACCGACGTCGAGCAGAAGATCTACGACCTCGTCGTCCGTCGCTTCGTCGCCGTCTTCTTCCCGATGGCGGAGTTCGAGGAGACCGTCCGCACGACGGCCGTCGGCGCACACCATTTCCGCACCACCGGCAAAGTCCTCGTCGTCGCCGGTTGGCGCTCCGTCTGGGGCCAGGAAGCCGAAGCGGAGGAAGACAAGGACAAGGAAGGCTCCGCGAGCCTGCCCGCCCTCGCTTCCGCCGACGGCGACCCCGCCAAGGCGAAGGTCAACGGCGTCGACGTCAAGGAAGACGCCACCAAGCCGCCGGCCCGTTACAACGAAGCCTCGCTGCTGGGCGCGATGGAGAACGCCGGCAAGCTCGTCGACGACGAAGCCCTCGCCGAAGCGATGAAGGAACGCGGCCTCGGCACGCCGGCCACCCGCGCCGCGACGATCGAAGAACTCCTCTCCAAGACCTACATCGAGCGCCAGGGCAAGGAGCTCGTCCCGCTCGCCAAGGCTTTCCAGCTCCATCAATTCCTGCACGCCAAGGACATGGGCGTCTTCACCGAGCCGCAGATGACGGGCGAATGGGAATACAAGCTCAAGCAGATCGAGCACGGCAAGATGGGCCCGCGCGAGTTCATGAAGGAGATCAAGGAACTCCTGGAAGTCATCGTGAAGAAAGGAGCCGTTAAGCCGCCCTCGGCCGAGTTGTCCCCGCAGGTCGTCTCCCCGACCGACGGCAAGCCCCTGCTGACCGACGGCGAGAAATACTTCTCCCAGGACATGGTCGGCACGACGGACCGCCCCAAGCTGACGATCTACGTCGGCATGAACGGCCACACGATCACCCCGGCCGAAGTCGCCGAACTCATCGAGAAGCGCCGCATCGGTCCGTTCACCGACTTCCGCTCGATGAAGTCGGGCAAGAACTTCACGGGTTACATCGACCTCGTCGACCCTGACACGATCAAACCGCGCGGCGTCGAAGAGAAGGCGGAAGCCAAGCCGGCCCCCGAAGGCGAAGAGGCTGTTCCGGCCAAGGCGCCTCGCAAATCGAAGCCCAAGGCGCCGAGCGGCAAGCTCAAGGCCGTCCTCTATTTCCCGCCCCGCGAAGGCGCCGATGGCAACCCCGACGCGTTCGATGCCGATTGGCCGGTGCTGGGAGCCTGTCCTGTCAGCGGCCTGCCCGTCCAGCATACGCCGACCGCCGGCTACCGCGTCTGCCCGCAGAAGGCGCTCGAAGCCGGCGCCAAGAAGACCTTCAGCCTCAACGCCGAGATGCTCAAGTGCCCGCTTTCGCCCGACGACATCCGCCGCCTGCTGGGCGAAGGCAAGACCGGCCTGAAGAAGTTCGTCTCGAACCGTACCAAGCGGACCTTCGAGGCCTTCCTCGTCGCGGACAAGCAAAAGGGCTGGTGGTTCGAATTCCCTCCGCGCAAGCCTCGGGCCGCCAAGGGCGCGCCCGCGGAGAAAAAAAGCGACGAGCCTTTCTGATCAGCGCTCCCAGGCCTGACGGGGGATGCGTTGGCCTGGGGGTATCCCCAGGACGACTTCCATCGTACGCAGGCGTTCGAGGTCGTCCGGGAAGCCGTCTTCCTTCGGCAGCATCCGCTTCGTCCAGTAATCACGATACCAGCGATAGGACTCGGCCCTCCGTCCGTCTTCCCAGGTGACCTGAGCGCAGAGTCGCGCCGCGAACCAGGGAGCGTCGGGCGCCTCGGCCGCGCGTCGGTAGTAACGGGAGGCCAGGCCATGGTCGCCGAGCTTGAGTTCCGCGAGCTGGGCGGCGACCAGGACCAGCGGCGTCACGCTCTTCGCGTGCCCGATGCCCTCGTCGAGCACCGAGATTCCCTTGCGCGCGTAGTCGTGAAAGAGGCGTGTCTGCGTCTCCGCCGGGACCTTCGCATAACCGCCGCGACGGCGGATCTCCCAATGGGCGAGGTCGAAGCCGATGGCGTAGCCGGTGTTCTCCCAGAAGTAGCGGGCGTGCGGATCCAGGGCGCAGGCGGCCCTCATGAGCGCCTCGCAGCCCGCCCGGTCCTTGCGTTCCCAGAGCACGTAGCTGCGGATCCAGGTCAGGTCCGCGACGACGGTGCGGAAGCCGCCGAGGATGCCGAGCAGCACGCCCTGTCCCAAGGTCGGTTCAAGTTCCCGTCGGCCGATCTCCGGGACGTTGGGCCGGATGGAGGACCAAGCCGTCTCGGCGCATTGACCGGCGAGGAGCACAAGGACCCCGGGGACGAGCCATGCGAA
>JBDKKH010000142.1:0-11687 GCA_039796215.1 Verrucomicrobiota bacterium | reverse complement strand
ACGGATGAACTATGGCGCAGCTCTGCCAACGCTCACTCCCACTTCCAGGTCAGGGCGATCTCGGTGTCAGGGTGGAAGGACTGCTTCACCGGACAGGCTTCGGCGGCGCGGATGAGGCGTTCGCGGACCTCGGCCGGCACCCCGGCGGGCATGGTGATCTCGACCTCGAGTCGGGCGATACGGCGAGGAGGCGTGGTCGTCATGTGCTTGGCGACGGACGCGTGCGCCCCGCGCAGATCAAGGCCCGTATTGCGGGCATGGATACCGAGGATGGTCAGGAAGCAAGTGGCCATCGCGGTGGCCGCTAGGTCCGTGGGCGAGAAGCCTTCGCCCTTGCCCTGGTTGTCGACCGGGGCGTCGGTCACGATGACGTGGCCCGAGGGGCCGTGGACGGCGCGCACGTGCAGGTCGCCGAGGTAGGTGCAGGAGATGTTGACGGCCATGCGCATGATTAGGACGCACGCGTGGCAGTACCCAAACAAAAAGCCCCGGCATGCCGGGGCTTTCGGGAGGATCGCCGGAGCGATTATTCGTCGCCGTCCTTGCCGATCGCGTCGACAGGGCAGCCCTCGAGGGCTTCCATGCACTTATCGATGCCTTCCTGGTCGGTCGGCTGGGCGAAGACGTAGGAATAACCGCCGTCGTCCTGACGGGTGAAGTTCTTCGGGGCGGTCTCGCGGCAGAGATCGCAGTCGATGCACTGGGAATCCACGTAGAATTTACCCGCCACGCTCTCGGGACGCTTGTCGTTCTTGTCGGCCATAGGCTCTGATTAATTGGAAGCGGGCGGGCGGGTGTCAAGAATCCGCGTCATTTAGCCGGCAGCATGACCACCAGCCGATGCCGCGACCAGCCATCACGCCCGATCAGATAGGCCGCGCTGAGACGATCCGTCGTGGCATAAGTGACCTCCAGGACGGCGTCCGGCGGAAGATTCGGCCGGAGCGTGGCGGCAGGCGGCAAGTCGAGCGAGCGGAGCGGGCGGAGGGAGACCTGCGCGATCGGCAGCTCGTGCTCCTGGCGGATGACCATCCGGAGGCGGGAGCGGGTCGCGTCGTCGACGCCCTCCCAGCAGAACAGGCCTTCGATGGCGGCGGCGTCCTGCTTCGCATAGGCTTGGCGAAGCTCGGCGACCAGCGCCGTGCGCGAGCGGACAAGCCAGGCTTCCCACAAAGCGACGAGCACGAGGCCGAGCAGCAGACCGGCGAGCGCCGCGAGCGAGCGCCGAAACCACGGCTGACGAAGAAAGGTAGGCATCACTTGGGAGAAGGGCGTTGACCGAATAGCGGAGACGGAGATATGCACGCAAGAGCCATGGCGCACGAAAGCAAGCCCACCCCGGACTCCGGTCGCTACGCGGCGCGGGGCGTCTCCGCTTCCAAGAGCGAGGTCCACGCCGCGGTCGACCGCCTCGACCCCGGCCTCTTCCCTTCGGCCTTCTGCAAGATCGTGGCCGACGGCCTGACCGGCGACCCGGCGAAGTGCGTCGTCACCCATTCGGACGGCTCGGGCACCAAGGCCCTGCTGGCCTACCTCTGGTGGAAGGAAACCGGCGACGCCAGCGTCTTCCGGGGCATCGCGCAGGACAGCATCGTGATGAACATCGACGACCTCCTGTGCGTCGGCGTGACCAAGGGTGTCATCCTTTCCTCGACCATCAACCGCAATGCTAAGGCCATCCCGGGCGCCATCCTCGCCGAGCTGATCAACGGAACGGAAGACGTGCTCGCCATGCTGCGCGCGCAAGGCTTCGGCATCGTATCCGGCGGCGGCGAAACGGCCGACGTCGGCGACCTCACCCCCACGCTCACCGTCGACTCCACGGCCACCGCTATCCTGGACCGCTCAGCCGTCGTGGACGCCGCCCGGGTCAGCCCGGGCCTGGCCATCGTCGGCATCGCCTCCCACGGCCGGGCGACCTATGAAACCGCTGAAAACAGCGGTATCGGGTCGAACGGGCTGACCAGCGCGCGCCACGAGCTGCTCTCAAGATACTACGCCGAAAAGTATCCCGAAACCTACGATAAAGCGACCCCGGCGGAGCTGGCCTACTGCGGTCCGCACCGGCTCACCGACCCCCTGCCCGGCTCCGGCCTGACGGTCGGACAGGCCCTCCTCTCCCCCACCCGGACCTACGCCCCCTACGCCCTCCGCCTCCTGCAGGCCTTGGGCAATCAGCGTGTTCGGGGCATGGTTCACTGCTCGGGCGGGGGCCAGACCAAGTGCCGTCGTTTCGGCACCCACGTCCATTTCATCAAGGATAACCTCTTCCCGACACCCCCGATTTTCGCTGAAATCGCCCGTGTAAGCGGCACTGACCCCAAGGAAATGCACCAAGTCTACAACATGGGGCACCGCTTGGAGGTCTTCCTGGATCCTGCAGACGTCGATCAAGCCATGCGGATCGCCACCGAGCTTGGCCTTGAAGCGCGGGTGGTCGGGCGGACGGAAGCCTCGACCCGCCCGGACGGGGCCAACCATGTCACGGTCGTCCGCGGCGACCAGACCTTGGCCTACGCCTGAACTCAGGTCGCCGGGGAGAGGGGGTCTTGGATGGTCGGGCAGACAGGACTTGAACCTGCAACACCCTGCTCCCAAAGCAGGGACTCTACCAATTGAGATACTGCCCGGTACCCAAGAAAATCAGTCTGATTTTGTATTGCCGTCCCTGTCAAACCGCTAATCTGATTCTGTTCCAACCCGACCACACCTCCACCTATGGAAAACGACAGCATCTCCTCCTCTTCTTCTGAATCCAAGCTCCCGCTGATCGTGGGTATCCTCGGCTTCGCTCTCGGCGCCGCCGGCCTCGTGCTTGGCATCAAGGCCAAGGGTGCTGCCCAGCTCGCCAGCGACGAAGCCGCCGCCGCCAAGGCCGGTGTGGAACAAGTCGGCACCGCTCTCGCCAGCAAGGCCGCCGCCGCCGACCTCGAGCTCCTGAAGGGCGACCTCGCCGCCACCAAGCAGCAGACCGAAGCCAACGAGAAGGCCCTCGCCGAACAGATCACCGCTCTCCAGAAAGTCGCCGCCGCTCCGAAGGCCGCCGCCGCCAACGGCAAGTCCGCCGCTCCGGCCGGTCCTGGCGAGTACGTCGTCGCCAAGGGCGACAACCTCGGCAGCATCGCCAAGAAGAACGGCATCTCTCTCAAGGCCATCCAGGACCTCAACCCGGGCGTGAATCCGAACCGCCTGCAGATCGGTCAGAAGCTCAAGGTCAAGTAAGCCCGCATGTCGGCGCCCTCTCGCTGGTCCGTCCGGCACGAAGAGCTCCACGCCGACTGCAAGGTTTTTCAGGTCTTCAAGGAACGTTGTCATCACCCTCTCGATCATCGGGAGGGTGATTTCTTTGTGCTCCGTTCCGGCGACTGGGTCCTCGCGCTCCCGATCACCGCGGACGGCCGGCTCGTGATGGTGCGGCAATACCGCTTCGGCGTGCGCGCGCTCTCCACGGAAGCGCCGGGCGGCGTGATCGACCCGGGCGAAGACCCGCGTGTCGCCGCGGCCCGCGAGACCGAAGAAGAGACCGGCTTCGCCGGAGGGCGCGCCAGCCTGCTCGGCACCTGCGCGCCCAACCCGGCCATCCAGGCGAACCGCTGCCACTTCGTGCTGCTCGAGGACGTCCGCCCCGCCGGCCGGCGCGCCCCGGACGAGCACGAGGAGATCCAGGTGCTGGCCGTCGCGCCCAAGGCCGCGCTCGCGGAAGCCTTGGCCCAGCCCGCGCAACATTCCCTCGCCCTGCTGGCGTTGTACCGTCTTCGTGACGTCCGACCCGACCTCTTCGCATGACCACTCCCACTCGCATCAAATCCAAGGGCCGCGAGGCCGACCCCGTCCTCGTCGTCGGCTCCGTCGCCTACGACAGCATCATCACGCCGCACGACAAAGGTGAGCGCATCCTGGGCGGCAGCGCCTCCTACGCCTGTCTCGCCGCGAGCTACTTCGCGCCGCCCCGCATCGTGGGCGTCGTCGGCCATGACTTCCGCGACCGCGACCGCAACAAGCTCGCCAAGCGCGGCATCGACCTCTCGGGACTGCTCACCGATCCGTCCGGCCGGACGTTCTCCTGGCGCGGACGCTACCATGAGAACTACAACCGCCGCGACACCGAGGACCTGCAGCTCAACGTCTTCGAGAAATTCTCGCCGCGCCTCACCGAAGCCCACGGTTCGACGCCGTTCGTGATGCTCGGCAACATCCGGCCGGACCTGCAGCTCGAGGTCCTGAACCAGCTCACCGCCCCGCGCTTCGTCCTGGCGGACACCATCGACATCTGGATCGAGACCCAGCGCGACAAGCTCGGCGAGGTCATGCGCCGCGCCGACCTCCTCGTCATCAACGACACCGAGTCCGCCAAGCTCACCGGCGAGGCCAACGTGATCGTCGCGGGACGCGCCCTGCGCCAGCACGGCTGCAGGACCGTGATCATCAAGAAGGGCGAGCACGGCGCCGTGCTCTTCCACGAAGAAGGCATGTTCGCCCTGCCCGCGTACCCGGTGACGGACCTGCGCGATCCCACCGGCGCGGGCGACAGCTTCGCCGGCGCCCTGCTCGGCTACCTCGCCGCCGCGGGCTCCACCGATTTCGCCACCCTCAAACAGGCGATGATCTACGGCACCGCCGTCGCCAGCCTGACCGTCGAGGCGTTCTCGACCGACCGTCTCGCCAAGGCGGGCTGTCGCGAGATCCGCGCCCGGCGCAAAGAGCTGCTGAAACTGATCAAGGCCTAGCGCCGAGGACGGCCGAGCATCCGCCAGACGACGCCGAGCAGGATCGCGGAGAACACGAGGTCGCCCACGACCAAGGGCCAGGCCTGCGGGAGACGGCCGGTCAGTAACGCGAAGCCAAGGAAGCCCGCCTGGACCACGATCACGAGGGCCAGGAGCGGGACGAAGCGGCGGAGTTTCGCCAAAGGGTCAGGGTTGCTCATGGGAAGCAGCGACGATGCGCCTCGGCCAGGCCGAGCAACGTCAGGTGGGGTTCGTGACGCACGCGGTCGCGCCAGGCCGCCGGAAGATAGACGGCCGCGCCGCCGGTGACCACGACCCGCGGCATCGGCGATCCCTGTCGCACCAGTTCGGCGCAGACTCCGTCCAGCAAGGCGCCGATCATCCCGGCGAAGCCCAGCGCGCAGCCCGAGCGCATCGCATCGACCGTGGACTTGCCGATGGCGGGCCCGCCCAGGAGCGACGCCGGATCGAGGGCCGGCAGCAAGGCCGTGCGCTCATGCAGGTACCGCGTCATCACGCCGAGCCCGGGGGCGATGATGCCGCCCGCATAGCCGCGCTCGGTGAGGATATCGACCGTCGTCGCGGTGCCCATCCCGACGATCACCGCCGGAGCGCCCACGATGAGCTGCGCGCCCACGCAATCCGCGAGCCGGTCCTGGCCGACCTCCGCCGGAGTCGGATAATCGAAACCGAGCCCGCGCACGGTGTCGGACGTCAGGTGATGATAAGCCCGGCCGGAAGCCAGGAGGACGGGCTGCAGCGCGGCGGTGGCCTTGGGCACCACGCTCGCGAGCGCGACGCCGCGCGTCGGATGCGCGGCGAGCAACGCGGCGAGCGCGGCCGGCGTCAGCGCGTCCGTCGGAGTCTCTCCGCTCACGCGCACCTCAAGCCCTTCTACGACGCCCCAATGCGCGTGGGTGTTGCCGACATCGAGGCAGAAAAGGGACACGGACGGCTTTGTAGGCGACGGCGCCCGGAGGGGCAAGCGTTCAGGCGGGGCGGAGCGTGACCTCGCCCGAGGCGATGACGACGCGGCGCCCATCGCCCTGACGAAGGATGAGCGAGCCCTCGTCGTCGACGCCTTCGACCACGCCGTCGACCGGTTCGCCGCGCAGGCCGATGCGGACCGCCCGGCCGGTCAGCACGTCGTACTCGGACCAACGCTTCCGGAAAGACCGGCTCCAGCTCCCCTCTTCGAACTGCTCCCACGCGAGGAAGAGCGCGGCGACGACTTCGGCGGCGGCCGCGCTGAAATCGAGGCGGCGGCCGGTCTCGGCCTCGAGCGAGCCCGCGATGGCGCGGAGCTCCGCCGGGAAATCCTTCGGCCGGCCGGTCAGGTTGAGCCCCAGGCCGAAGACGAGCTCGCGCACCGAATCGGCGTCGAGACGGGCTTCCGTCAGCATCCCGGCCGCCTTCCTGCCGCCCGACGTGAGCAGATCGTTCGGCCACTTGAGACCGAGCTTCACGCCGTGCGCCTGCTCGAGGTGGGCGCACAAGGAGAGTCCCATCCAGAGCGTGAAAGGCCTCAGCCGCTCGGGCGGGAGGAAAGGCCGGAAGGCCAGGGAAAGATAAAGGTTTCCTGAGGCCGCGCTGTGCCACTTGCGCCCGAGGCGGCCGCGACCGGCGGTCTGGGCGCGCGCCAGCACGGCGAAGGGGGCTTCCTCTCCGACCGCGAGCCGGCGCTCCGCTTCGGAGTTGGTGCTGTCGACCGAAGCCAGCAAGGTGACGACCGGAGCGACCTTCAGCCGGCGGAGATGCGCCTCGAGCAAGGCCGGATCGAGGGTCCGCGGCACGGCCTTGAGCACGTAGCCTCTGCGGGGCGAAGCCTCGAAGACGAAACCGGCGGCGCGCAGTTTCTCGAGCCGGCTCCAGATGGCCACGCGCGAAACCCCGAGCTCTTTGGCGAGCCGGTCGCCGCTGACGGGCTCGCCGGCGGCGGCGAGGAACGCCAGCAGGATGCTGCTGTCGAGGTCCGCCATGTTCTCAGAGCCAGTCGAGGCCGAGGTCGCACCACGGCGCCGCATGCGTCAAGGCGCCGCAGGAGACGAAGTCCGGCGCGAGCGCGCCGATTTCCGGCAATGTCGCCAGGCTGACGCCGCCGCTGACTTCGGACCACGCGCGCCCGCGCAGGAGCGGGATGGCCGCGCGCAGGTCGGCCATCGTGAAATTATCCAGCAGCACGATGTCGGCCTCGGCGGCGAGCACCGGCGCGAGCTGGTCGGGCCGGTCCACTTCGACTTCGATGAGCAGGTCCGGCCGGCTCGAGCGGGCGCGGCGCACCAGCGAGGTCAGCCGGTCGCCGGCCGACGCGCCGTCGGCGGCCAGATGGTTGTCCTTCACCATGATCCGGTCGAAAAGACCGAGCCGGTGATTGTAGCCGCCGCCTTGGCCCACCGCATATTTCTCGAGCATCCGGAAACCGGGCGTCGTCTTGCGCGTGTCGAGCAGGCGCGTCGGCGAGGCGCCCAGCGCGAGGACGTGGGCGCGCGTCTGCGTGGCCACGCCGCAGAGACGTTGCAGGAAATTGAGGACGACGCGTTCCGCCGTCAGCAAGGCGGCGGCCGGTCCCTCGATTTCCGCCACGGCCGTTCCCGCGGGGACGGACTGGCCGTCCGCCGACAGGAGGCGGACGCGGCACCCGCCGCCGTAGACCGCGAGGACGACATCGATCAGGCCGAGGCCGGCGAGCACCATCGGCCGGCGAGCGACGACCTGCGCCCGGGCGCGGTCCGCACCGGCCAGCAGCTCGGCGGAAGGATCGCCGGCGCGGAGCGGGCGACGGGCCAGGCCGAGTCCCGCGAGGTCCTCCTCGCGGGCGAACTCGGCGAAGCGGAGCAGCCAGCCGCGATCGAGCTCGTCCCAGCCGAGACGGCGGATGAGTCGGTCGGTCTGGCCCGGGTCGCGCGACATGGCGGGGACAATGACGCCCCCGCCCGCGGCGGGCAAGGGGCTTAAGGGAAGAACTTCTTGAACTTGGCCCGCCAGGATTCCGAGACCGGCGCGGCCTCGTCGCCGCACGCCGCCGCGTAGGCCTGCAGGGCTTCCTTCTCCTGCGCCGTCATCTTCTTCGGCACGTCGATGTCGACGCGGACGAGCAGGTCGCCGGCGCCTGAGCCGCGGAGCGCGGGCATGCCTTCGCCGCGGAGGCGGAAGATCGTGCCGCCCTGCGTGCCGGCCGGGATGTTGAGGTTGGTCTTACCCTTGAGCTTCGGGACGACGATCTTGCCGCCGAGGGCGGCGATCGAGAACTTCACCGGGACGCTGCAGGCGAGGTCGTCGCCGTCGCGTTCGAAGAGCTCATGGTCCTGGACCGTGATGTAGACGTAAAGGTCGCCGGCCGAAGCGCCGCGACGACCCGCGGAACCGTTGCCGCTCGAGCGCAGCTTGGTGCCGGTATCGACGCCGGGCGGGATCCGGACCGTGACGCTGGATTCGGCCACCGTCCGGCCCTCGCCCGCGCACGATTTGCAAGGCTTGTCGATCCGGACGCCCTCGCCGGCGCAGCTCGGGCACGTCTGCTTCATCGAGAAGAAGCCTTGGGAACGGACGACCTGGCCGTGGCCCTGGCACGTCGGGCAGCGCGTCTTCTTGGCGCCGGCTTCGGCGCCCGACCCGGCGCATTTCGCGCAGGCCACGTGCTTGCGATAAGGGATCTTCCGCTCGACGCCTTCGGCGGCCTCCTCGAGCGTCACCTTGAGGTCGACGCGCAGGTCCTCGCCGGAGTCGTCCTGGCTTTCGCCGCCGCCGAAACCGCCGCCGAAACCGCCGCCGCCGAACATCTGTTCGAAGATGTCCCGCGGGTCGGCGCCCCGGAAACCGCCGCCGGCGGGCCCGCGCGGTCCGCCGCCCGCGTTCGGGTCGAAGGCCGCCTCGCCGTGCTGGTCGTAGAGCTTCCGCTTCGCCTCGTCGCCGAGGACCTCATAGGCGCGGGAGACTTTCTTGAACTTCTCCTCCGCCTCCTTGTTGCCAGGATTGCGGTCGGGGTGGAATTCCATGGCCTTCTTGCGATAGGCCTTCTTGAGCTCGTCGGCGGACGCGGATCTCGCGATGCCGAGCAAGGAGTAGTAGTCTTCGGCCATCGGAAGATTTACTGGGCGGGGCCGGCGGAGACGAAGACCGCGGCCGGACGCAGCACGCGTTCATGCAAGGACCAGCCGGGGCGGGCGACCCGCACGACCATGCCTTCGGCGGCGGACGCGCTGGGCTCGGAGCCCACCGCCTCATGTCGGGCGGGGTCGAACGCCTGCCCGAGCGGGTTGACCTCGACGAGGCCCTGCGCGGAGAGGATCGACCGGAGCTGGCCGACGGCCAGGCGGAAGCCTTCGGCGACGGCGCGCCCGTCGGACTGCGTGGCGGCGGACTCGAGGCCGAGGGCCAGGGAATCCAGGGCGGGCAGCAGCTCCTCGAGCAGGTTGGCGTTGGCGAACTTGCGCAGGTCGTCGCGATCGCGCGCGTGGCGTCGCTGCTGGTTCTGCTGGTCGGCCTGGGCGCGCAGGACCGTGTCCTTGAGGCGGGCGACTTCGGCCTCGAGTTCGGTCAGCCGCAGGGCGTCCGGAGAGGGGGTTTCGGCAGAGGCGGGTTCGGTCATAAGATTATTTGGAGGCTGGCGCGAGGACGCGGCGGAGGGACAGCCGGAGGAGGAGCCGGGGGTTCGCGAGCACCGCGTTCCGCAAGGACTGCGTGACGATGACTTCGGTCACCTTGGCTTGGAAGTCGTTTTCCGTGACATCCTTGGCCTCCATCTCGAACGCGAGGTCCTCGTCGAGCAGCACGCGCCGGTCCGGGGTCCCGTCGCCTTCGATCAACGTCACCCGGCCGAGGCGGATCCGCAGTCGTTTGATGAGGAAGGTCTGCCGGGCGGAGGCGTCGGACGGCGTCGCCGAGGGGGCCGCGCCCGCCCTCAACCCTGCGAGGATATCGAGGGCGTTGTTGTCGGCGAAAAGGTCGCCCTTGCCCACCAGCGTGACCTGGTCGAGGTCCAGTTCGGCTTGGTGGACGATGCGGCCGCCCTCGGCGCCGAAGCTGAGCGGGTCGACCTCGAGCGCCAGCCGCTTGATCTTCAAGCAGCCGCGTTCCTGCCAGCGGGAAGGGTTGGTGATCGTCAGCCCGGAGTAGGCGATCCGCCCGGCCAGCAGGTTGGTGTCGTTCTCCTCGACGGCGACATGGGCGCCCGTGCGGGCGGACAAGGTCGCATCCAGCAGCTTAGGCGAGAACCGGCCGAGCGCCCACACCCCCAGGACTCCCGCCAGCACCAGGAACAGGGCGACGCCGCAAAGCAGGGTGAGCAGCTTGCGCAGGGCCGAGCCTCGGCGGGAATGGGCGGTGAACCGGGTCATGCGTGAGCAAGGGGGAGCAATAGGCATGCCATCACCCTCGGTCAATGATGGAGGAAAATGGCCTTTTTAGGCCTCTGAATCGGGTATCCGGGCAAGAAAAAACCCGCTTCGACGGGCGAGCGGGTCCTTCTGTCTCTTCGCAGTGTGACGAAACTTACTGAGCCAGATTGACGACGGACAACGAGTCGCCGGCACGCAGCTCAGGAGCGACTTGTCCGGCCAGGATGGCGACCACCGCGGAGGTGTCGTCGGCCTTGATGACTTCGACGAGGAAGTTCTTGCCCTGCTTCGCCAGTTGCACGCGGGTGCCGGGGTCGCGCTTTTCGAGCGGAGAAAGTTCGACGAGGGCGAGGTCGGGCCGGACGTTCAGGACGGAGACGCGATTCAGGTCGACGACCGCCGGGGCGTCCTTTTCCCACGAAAAACGGGGGCCGTCAGCCGCGCCGGCGGACTTACGGGAGGACTTGCAACCCACGAAAAGGGCCGCGAGAGCGAGGAGAAGCAGAGAGCGCTGCATGGGTGCGGGGGTGGGAAAAATGGTCGATTCCGAGGGGATATGAGTCAACCCCTTAATGCTTGCGGAGGGGCGTGGGGTGGGCTTCCTCCTTGGACTAATGAGACCGGAAGCCGCCAAACTGATGCTGGGATTGCCCAAGGGAAGCCTTGAGGAGGCCACCCTCCAACTCTTCGCCCGAGCCGGCTTTCCCGTCTCCAAAAGCAGCCGCTCCTACCGACCTTCCTTCGACGATCCCGCCCTCGACGGACGCTTCATTCGCGCCCAAGAAGTGGCCCGTTATGTCGAACACGGCTTCTTTGACTGCGGCCTGACCGGCCAGGACTGGGTCCGGGAGAACAACGCCGACGTCGTCGAGGTCTGCGAACTGATCTACAGCCGGGCTTCGGCCCAGAAATCGCGCTGGGTCCTATGCGTCCCGGAGGCCTCGCCGGTCCAGACCGTCCGGGATCTCGCGGGGAAGCGCGTCGCGACCGAACTGGTCGAGACGACCCGCCGCTGGTTCCAGTCCCAAGGCGTCGAGTGCGAAGTCGAATTCTCCTGGGGCGCCACCGAGGTCAAGGTCCCCGAGCTCGCCGACGCCATCGTCGACATCACCGAGACCGGCTCCTCCATCAAGGCCAACAAGCTGCGCATCGTCGCCCAGCTCATGGAGACCACCACGGTCCTCGTGGCGAACAAGACCGCCTGGGCCGATCCCGCCAAGCGCGCCAAGATCGAGCAGATCGTCCTCATGCTGCAAGGCGCCCTGGCCGCCCAGCACATGGTCGGGCTCAAGTTCAACCTGCCCAAGGCGAAGCTCGACCAGGTCGCCGCCGCCCTGCCCGCCTTGCGCAACCCGACCGTGTCGTCCTTGAGCAATCCCGAGTGGATCGCCGTCGAGACGATCATCGACGCCCGCCAGTCGCGCGAGTTCATCCCGACCCTCAAGGCCGCCGGCGCCGAGGGCATCGTGGAATACCCGATCAACAAACTCGTCTACTGACGACCCTCGCCATGGCTGATTCCGTCCGCGTCGGTCTCATCCAGCTCACCGCCGAGGACACTCCGGCGGCGAACGTCCGCAAGACCCTGCCCCGCATCGAAGAAGCGGCGGCCAAGGGCGCGAAG
>JBDKKH010000141.1:0-6722 GCA_039796215.1 Verrucomicrobiota bacterium | reverse complement strand
CGGTCATAGCTGACGACTTTGCCGCGCTTGCCCTTTTCGGCGCCGGTGATGACGACGACTTCGTCGCCTTTCTTGATGTCGGTCTTGGACATGGTGTTCAGAGTACCTCGGGAGCGAGGGAGATGATCTTCATGAAGTTCTTGCTGCGGAGCTCGCGAGCGACGGGCCCGAAGATACGGGTGCCCTTGGGGTTGCCGTTCTCGTCGAGGATCACGACGGCGTTGGTGTCGAAACGCAGGTAGCTGCCGTCGGCGCGGCGGATCGGGGCGACGGTGCGGACGATGACCGCGCGGCAGACGGAGCCTTTCTTGACCTGGGCGTCAGGCGTGGAGTCCTTGACGGAGCAGATGATGATATCACCCACGCCGGCGGTGTCGGTGAGCTGGCCGAGGCGGCGGATCATGCGGACCCTGCGGGCCCCGGTGTTGTCGGCTACTTCGAGCCGGGAAAGCATCTGGATCATTGTAAGAAAGGCGGAGGTTGGAAGGAGGGGACCGATTAACCGTCGATGGACTCGGCGGCGATCTTCGCGGCCTCGACGACGCGGACGACGCGCCAGCGCTTGAGCTTGGAAAGCGGGCGGGTCTCCATGATCTCGACCTTGTCGCCGGGCTTGCACTCGTTCTTCTCGTCGTGCGCATGCAGGACGGTGCGGCGCTTGACTTCCTTGCCGTACACGGGGTGCGGCACGGTGTACTGGAAGTTCACCTTGATGGATTTGTCTCCCGAGCGGGAGGCGACGAGACCCAGGAGGGTCTTGCGGTTAGAGCGTTCTTCGGACATCGGTAATCTGGTTAAGGGGTGGAATTACTTCTTAGCCGGGGCGGACTTGCCGGAGAGCACGGTCATGCAGCGGGCGATATCCCGGCGCAGGGCGCGGAAGCGGGCGGGATTCTCGACGGCGCCGGTCGCCTTCTTGAGGCGGAGGCTGAGGAGCTCCTCGCGGGCTTCGCGAATCCGTTTCTGGAGTTCGGCGGGGGCCAGGGGGCGGATCGCCGTGGCGGCGGTGGGCTTGTCTTTCCGGTAGGTGGGCATCGGTGAAAAGGGTCAGTTATGAGTGGTCAGGGCCGGGAGCATCAATACTTTTCGAGCTCTTCGCGGGCCACGAAGCGGCAGCGGAGCTGGAGCTTGGTGTCGGCGAGGCGCATGGCCTCGCGGGCCACGGTGATCGTCACGCCACCGACTTCGAAGAGCATGGTGCCCGGCTTGACGCAGGCCACGTAGTATTCGACGCTTCCCTTGCCGGAACCCATGCGCACTTCGGCCGGCTTCTTGGTGACAGGGGTGTGCGGGAAGATGCGCATCCACATCTTGCCCTTGCGCTTAAGCGCACGGGAGATGGCGATACGGGCGGCCTCGATCTGGTTGGCCGGAACGCGGCCACGGTCGAGAGACTGGATGCCGAAGTCGCCGAAGGACAGAGTGTTACAGGCCGTGGCGTTGCCACGGATCTTGCCCTTGCGGTGCTTGCGCCACTTGGTGCGGGCAGGTTGGAGATTGGCCATGTTCGTCTATGAAGGTAAGGGAGGTGAGGTTTAGAACTCGGAATCCTTGGTGCAGATCCAGCACTTGATGCCGACCTTGCCGGCCAGGGTGCGGGCTTCGGTGAAGCCGTAGTCGATGTTCTCGCGAAGGGTGTGGAGCGGCACGCGACCGACGCGGGCTGACTCGACGCGGGCGATCTCGGCGCCGCCGAGGCGACCGCCGAGACGGATACGGATGCCGTCGGCGCCGTTCGTCATGGTCGTCTGGACGGCTTTCTTCATCGCACGGCGGAAGGAGATGCGACGTTCGAGCTGCAGGGCGATGTTCTCGGCGACCAGCTGGGCGACGAGATCGGGGCGCTTCACTTCGTTGACTTCGAGGATGATGTCGTCGATGCGGGCCTTGCCGGCGACCTTCTGGATCTCGGCGCGGAGATTCTTGAGTTCATCGCCCTTGCGGCCGATGACGACGCCCGGGCGGGCGGTCCAGATGCGTACGCGGACCTTCTGGCCGGCGCGTTCGATGAAGATGCGGGGCACGGCGGCCTGGCGGAGCTTCTCCTTGAGGTACTCGCGGATGCGGTAGTCCTCGAGGATGTTGGCCGGGAAATCGCGCTTGGTGGCGTACCAGCGGGATTCCCAGTTGCGGCGGACGGCTAGACGGAAGCCGATCGGATTTACTTTCTGGCCCATGATGCGTAGATTACTTGGTGGAGGAACCCAGGGACACGCGGATGTGGCTCATGGATTTGTGGATGGGGTGGGCGGAACCGCGGGCGGCGGGCATCGAACGCTTGATGACCGGACCTTGGTTGACCGTGGCGGAGACGATCACGAGATCGCTGCTGGAGAGATTGTGGTTGTTCTCCGCGTTGGCGATGGCGCTCGCGAGGGTCTTGCCCAGGAGGCGCGCCGACTTGCGCGGGATGAAGCGGAGGAGCTGGATGGCTTCCTCGGCGGGGAGGCCCTGGATCTGGCGCGCGACTTCGCGGACCTTCTGGGGCGACATACGGGCAAAACGGGTGGTGGCGTGGACTTCCATGACTTTGGTAAAGGTTTGGGTTAGATGCGGGGATTGGCGCGGGGGGTGACGAGGTCGCCGGCGAGGATGCCGGCCTGGGCGTCGAGGGAGAGGATGAGAGCGACCGAACGGCTGAGGCCGGCTTCGGCGATGACGACGGCGCCGAGGGCGCGTCCGTCGCGGCTCACACTGCAGATCGTGCCGGGGCGGAAGCCACGGTCATGACCGGCGCCCAAGACCACCAGATCCGTCGCGCGGGCGGAGACGACCGCGACGACCGGAGCCTTGCCGTCCGCCTCGGCCGCGCCGAGCACGCGGGCTTCCGCGCCGACCGCGGAGGCGGCGACGAGAAGAGCGGACATGGCGAGGACGTTGCGCACGGGGATGGATTACTGGGCTTCCTTGCGGGAGGGCTGGGTGTGCTGGCGGAAAGTGCGCGTCGGAGCGAACTCGCCGAGCTTATGGCCGACCATGTTCTCCGTCACATAGACGGGGACGAAGGCCTTGCCGTTATGGACTTCGAGGTTGAGACCGATGAAGTCGGGGGTGACCGTCGAGCGGCGCGACCAGGTCTTGATCGGCTTGCGGCTGTTGGCCTTCTGGGCGACGGTGACTTTGTCGACCAGGTGAGAGTCGACATAGAAACCCTTTTTGCGGGAGCGTGCCATGTTAAGAGAGGATTAGGAGGGGTTAGACCTGCTTCACCTTGCGGCCGTTGCGGCGCAGGATGATCTGGTTGTTGGAGGCCTTCGCCTTGGTGCGGGTCGGGAAGCCCTTGGCGAGCTGGCCCCACGGAGACTTGAGATGCTGACGACCGCCGCCGCCCTTCTTCTTACCGCCGCCACCGCCGTTCGGGTGGTCGACAGGATTCATGGACATACCGCGCTGACGAGGGCGGATGCCCTTCCAGCGGCTACGTCCGGCCTTTCCGAGGCTGGCGTTGTGGTGGTCGACGTTGCCGACGATGCCCACGGTGGCTCGGCAATCGGCGTTAAGGTAGCGCTGCTCGCCGGAAGGCATGCGCAGGATCGCGCGGCCGGCTTCGAGGCCGAGGAGCTGGGCGAAACCGCCCGCGGAACGGGCGAGCTGGCCGCCCTTGCCGGGTTCGATCTCGATGCAGTGGATGAAGGTGGCCGGAGGGATCAGGCGCAGCGGCAGGGAGAGGCCCGGGGTGAGCTGTTCCTGGGCGGTGTTGGTGCTGACGACCTTGTCACCGACCTTGAGGCCATCCGGAGCGAGGATGTAGTTCAGGGTCTTGTCGGCGTACTCGATGAGGGCCAGGTGCGAGGTGCGGTTCGGATCGTACTCGATGCGGAGCACGGTGGCCGGGGCGTCGAGGCGGTCGCGACGGAAGTCGATGGTGCGGTAAAGCTTCTTATGGCCTCCTCCGCGACGACGGGAGGTGATGCGGCCGTAGCAGTTACGGCCCATCGCACGGTGATTGCTCTCCGTGAGGGCGCGCTCGGGGCGGCCGGCGTGCAGACCCTCGGTCTTCACGCGCACAAGGAAGCGCGTGCCGGGGGTGATAGGACGATGAGTGATGATGGGCATGGCTGGTCTGCTCCGAGATTAGGCGAGGGAGATGACGTCGCCCTTCTTCAGGGTGACGATGGCGCGACGGGAATCCGTCTCGGTGAAGATGGAACCTCCGGAGAGGCGGCTGCGGCGCAGCTTGCCCTTGCGGATCAGGATGTTGATCTTCTCGACGGTGACCTTGAAGGAGGCCTCGACGGCCTTCTTGATCTGGGCGCGGTCGGCGCCAGGGAAGACTTCAAAGACGTACTTGTTGGCTTCGGCGAGGCCGGAGGCCTTTTCCGTCAGGATCGGGCGGCTGATGATTTCAGAAGCGGGCTTCATGGGATGACGGTCTTAGTTTTTGGCGCGCTCGAGGACCTGCTTGAGGCCGTCTTCCGAGATCAGGATGCGCGGGGTGCGCACGAGATCGAGAGCGTTGAGATTGGAAGAATTGGAGAAGACCGCGCGGCTGAGGTTGCGGCTGGCGCGGACGACGGTGTCGGACCAGGCGCTGTCCACGACGAGCAGGCGCTTGCCGGCCGGGCTCACGTTGGCGAGCACCTTGGCGAAGAGCTTGGTCTTGGGCTGGGAGACTTCGAATTTCTCGATCACCGAGAGGCCGCCGTCGGCGGCGAGCTCGAAGAGCGCGCGCTGGAGGGCGATCTTCTTGGCCTGAGCGGTGATGGTCTTGGACCAGTCGCGGGGGCGCGGACCGAAGACGATGCCGCCCTTGAACATCTGGGGTGCGCGCTTATCGCCGTGACGGGAGCCTCCGGAGCCCTTCTGCGGGAGGACTTTCTTGCCGGAGCCGGCGACTTCGCCGTAGTCCTTGGTCTTGGACGTACCTTGGCGCTTGTTAGCCTGGTAGGAGACGATGACCTGCTTGAGCAGGGCCACGCCCTTGGTGCCTTCGAAGGAAGGGATGTCGAATTCCTTCTCGGTGAAGGCGGATCCGTCGGACTTGTAAACTTTGAGCTTCATATCGCTGAGATGCTGGGTGGGTTACTTGGCGGCGATGGCCTTCTTGGCCGGACGCACGAGGACGATCTCACCGTTGGCGCCGGGGAAGCTGCCCTTGATGAGGAGGAGGTTCTTCTCGGCGAGCACCTGGACCACGCGGAGGTTCTGGACGGTGCGCTGGACCTGGCCCATGTGGCCGGGCATGCGCTTTCCCTTGAAGACGTGACCGGGAGTCTGGCGCATGCCGATGGAGCCGATTCGGCGGTGCATCATGTGACCGTGAGAGTCAGGCTGGCCGTCCATGTTGTGGCGCTTGACGACGCCCTGGAAGCCGCGGCCCTTGACGGTGCCGATGACGTCGACCATCTGGCCGGCGGTGAACTTCTCGACGGTGATGACGTCGCCGACCTTGGCCTCGGTGGCGCCGGCCTGGCGGATCTCGTGGAGATGGGTGTGGGGAGCGACGCCCGCCTTGCGGAGGTGGCCGACTTCACCTGCGGTCATGCGGCTCTCTTTCTGAGCGCCGAAGGCGATCTGGACGGCATCGTAGCCATCCTTGTCGATCGTCTTGACTTGGGTGACGGGGCAAGGGCCCGCTTGGACGACCGTGACAGGGACGAGGTTGTTCTCCCCGTCGTAAACCTGGGTCATTCCGATTTTCTTACCGAGTAGCTGGTGTTTCATTTTCTAAGAGGCAGGTGGCGTTTCCGCCGTTTGGTCATTGCTGACCTGCATTAGGCTTGGGATTTCCTTGCGGAATCTTGGTCCTGATAGAGGGGCGCCGACGTCCTGCGTTGGGTTGGTGGTTAAGGTGAAGGGTTGAAGAGTTAGACTACGATGTTGATGTCAACCCCAGAAGGCAGGTTGAGCTTTTTAAGCTCGTCCACGGTCTGGGCGTTGGGCTCCATGATCTCGATCAGGCGCTTGTGCGTCCGGATCTCGAACTGGTCCATGGACTTCTTGTCCACGTGCGGGGAGCGGTTGACGGTCAGGCGGGAGATGTCGGTCGGCAGCGGCACGGGGCCGGAGACGCGGGCGCCCGTGCGCTTGGCGGTGTCGACGATCTCATTGGCGGACTGGTCGACCATACGATAGTCGAAGCCTTTGAGCTTGATGCGGATTTTGGTGCGGGCCATCGGGAAGGGAGTGTGGGGGTGAGATTAGGTGCGGGCCGGGGCGCGGGAGGAGGTCTCGACGACCTGCTTGAGGATCTGCGCGGGGACCTGCTCGTAGTTGGCGGGCTCCATGGAGTAGGAGGCGCGACCCTTGGAGAGGGAGCGGACGTCCGTGGAGTAGCCGAACATTTCAGCCAGCGGGACGCGGGCTTCGATGTTGCAGAGGCCGTTCTTGGTTTCCATGCCCTGAATCTGGCCGCGGCGGCGGTTGAGGTCGCCCATGATGTCGCCCTGGTATTCTTCCGGGGTGACGACTTCGACCTTCATGATCGGCTCGAGGAGGATCGGCTTGGCGTCCTTCATGGCTTCCTTGAAGGCGAAGATGCCGGCCATCTTGAACGCCATTTCGTTCGAGTCCACTTCGTGGAAGGAACCGAACACGATGCGGGCCTTGAAGTTGATCACCGGGTAACCGGCGACGGTGCCGTTGTTGGCGGCTTCGAGGATGCCTTCGGTGGCGGGCTTGATGAATTCCTTGGGGATGACGCCGCCGACGATCTCGTTGACGACTTCTTCGCCCTTCTCACCGGCCACGCGGGTGGCGGGCGGGTTGGGTTCGAGCTTGAT
>JBDKKH010000140.1:0-6819 GCA_039796215.1 Verrucomicrobiota bacterium | reverse complement strand
CGCCGATGGAGATTTCCTTGGTGATCTTCACGTTAAATCAGGCTTTGGGTTTTTCCTCGGTCCAGGACTGGTCGAGCGCGGAGGGTTCGCCTTCGGAGAGCTTGCCGCCGTGCGAGACGAACGGTCCGCCCATCATCGGGGCGGGCTCGACCTTCTGGCCGGTGACTTCCGCGACGTCGGCGGCGGGGAAGGGGACTTCGATGCCGGCGAGAGGGAAGTCCTTGCGGAGCGGGTGATAAGGATACGAATCCCACATCAGGATGCGGCGCGGGTCCGGGTGGCCTTCGAAGATGATGCCGAACATGTCGTACGCCTCGCGCTCGTGCCAGTTGGCGCCGGGGTGGAGCGAGGAGACGCTCGGCACGCGGTCATTGACGGCGTCGACGTGCAGGCGGACGTATTCCTTGTTCGCCGTGCTGAGGAGATGGATGACGACGCCGAAGCGGACCGGGCGGTCCTTCCATTCGAGGCCGCAGAGGTCGGCGAGCAGGTCGAAGCCTTGCGTGTCGCGCAGCCAGGCCGCCGCGGCGAGCAGGTCGCCGGCGGCGACGCGGAAGGTCGGCATGTCCTTGCCGGCGAGGTCCTGCGTGGCAGGGAAACGGGAGGTGAGCGCGACGGCGTCCATGTCCGGTCTTAGCTGACGATCTTGGTTTCGACCGTGCGACCGCGGAAGGTGCGGCGCAGGGAGCCGCCTTCCTGGCGGATCTTCTCCTGGAGCAGCATCATGCCGTCGAGGAGGGCTTCGGGGCGGGGCGGGCAGCCGGAAATATAGATGTCCACCGGGACGATGTTGTCCACGCCCTGCAGGGTGGCGTAGGAGCGGTACATGCCGCCCGTGGAGGCGCAGGCGCCCATGGCGACGACCCACTTCGGCTCGGCCATCTGGTCGTAGATGCGGCGGACGACTTCGGCCATCTTGTAGGTGACCGTGCCGGCGACGATCATGCAGTCGGCCTGGCGGGGGGAGAAGCGCATGACCTCCATGCCGAAGCGCGAGATGTCGAAGCGGGAGCCGCCGGCGGCCATGAGCTCGATGGCGCAGCAGGCCAGACCCATGGGCATGGGCCAGACCGAGTTGCTGCGCACCCAGTTCACGACGGCATCGGCACGGGTCACGATGACCTCGCCCTCTACTTTGCTGTTATAACCGAAATCGGATTTGACCATGGTCGTTCGCCGCAAGTTAGGACAGCCCCCAAGGGGGGCAAGCGGGAAGGGCTGAAAACACCGTTTTTATCGCTTCTAATCGGGGTCGAAAGCGTGACGGCGGCCCTGGACCCCTCCACATGCCCCCCTCAAGGACTCGGGCGGCCACCCAGGCGGGGCCAGGGCAGTAACTTTAGCCTACCCCTACCCGTTTACTTCGCCCAACCGACCAACACGCAGCCGCGGAAGAACAGGTAGCCCAGCGTCAGGGTGATCGGGATGGTCAGGACCCAGGCCCAGACGATCCGGCCGACGAGACCCCACTTGACCGCGTCGAGTCGCTTGGTCGCGCCTACGCCGAGGATGGAGGTCGAGATGACGTGCGTCGTGGAAAGCGGGATGCCTAGTTCGGAGGCGCCGGTGATCGTGAGCGCGGCGGCCGTCTCGGCGGCGAAGCCGTGGACGGGCTGCAGTTTCACCATCTTGTGGCCCATCGTGCGGATGATGCGCCAGCCGCCGGCGGCTGTTCCCGCGGCCATGGTCACGGCGCACAGCACGATGATCCACAAAGGCACATGGTCGACGCCGTTCTTGGCGTTCAAGACAGGCTTGAACCATTGGGCCCAGGACGGGGCGTGGGCCGGATCGAAGGCGCCGGCGCCGACGCCGACGATGAGGGCGAAGGTGATGATGCCGACGGTCTTCTGGGAGTCGTTGGAGCCGTGCGAGAAACCCATCAGACCGGCGGAGACCAGCTGCAGCTTGCCGAAGACCTTGCTGACGATGCTGGGCCGGACCGAAAGACGCACGATGAGCATCGTCAGCAGCATCATGAAGATCACCCCGAGGGTGAATCCGACGAACGGCGAGATGATCATCGGCTTGATCAGCTTCGGCCAGAGGCCGACCGTCTTGCCCGCTGAATCCGTGGCGGACCAGATGAGGCTATTCCAGTTCAGGTGGGTCAGGCCGAGGACTCCGCCGCAAAGACCGCCGATGAGCGCATGGGATGAGCTGGAGGGGATGCCGAACCACCATGTGATGAGATTCCAGACGATGCCTCCCATCAGGCCGCAGGCGATGGCCAGCTGCATGCCTTGGATGGCGATGTGCCCTCCCGCCATGTCGATGTAGCCGGAGTAGATCGTCTTCGCCACCGCGGTGCCCCAGAACGCCCCGATGAGGTTCGTGACGGCCGCGAGCATGATGGCCTGGCGGGGCGTCAGGACGCGGGTCGAGACGACGGTCGCGATGGCGTTGGCGGCGTCATGGAAGCCGTTGATGTATTCGAACACCACGGCCACCACGATGACCAGCACCATCAGCAGGAAGGGATCCATGACCAGAGGGGCGAGCCGGGCTTAGGCGTACTTGAGGGCGATCTGGAACACGACCTTGCCGGCGTCGCGGCAATGGTCGATGGCGCGCTCGAGCAGTTCGTAGATGTCCTTGAGGACGACGACTTCCTTGGCGTCGACGTTGCCCTGGTAGAGGTCGCGGAGCAGCCCCACCATCAGGCGGTCGGCGTCCCCCTCGATGGTCTGCAGGGTCTCGTAATCGTCCTGGATCTCCTCGACGTTCGACAGCTTGCGGAGCTTGCGGACGAGGCTCGCGGTCACTTCGGTGGCCTGTTCGAGCATGCGCACCTGCTTGTCGACGATGTCGGTCGAGAACTGCGCGGGGCAGATCGCGAGGCGTTCGCCGATCTTCTCGCAGGTCTTCGGGATCTTATAAAGGGCGTTGGCGAGGGCCTCGATGTCCTCGCGCTCGAGCGGGGTCACGAAGGTCTGGCAGAGCTCCTGGGTGATCGAGAGGCCGATGCGCTTGTCGACCCGGCGGGCGACCACGAGCTCGGTGAAGCACTGCTCGAAGTCGGGCTTGCCTACCTGGGCGTAGAGCCTTGAAAGCGACTTGGCGCTCTTGGCGGCCTCATCGGCGCTGGCCTCGAGCAGTTCGTAGAACTTTTCATCCTTACCGAGCACCTTTTTGAGGAAGTCTTTCATGGGGTTGGAGTGGGGTCCCTTCAAGAAGGCGGAGGGATGCTGCGCAAGCCTCGTCCGTAACACATCCGTAACATCCGACACACCATGATGTTACAATTGTGACGATTGTGTGTCTTGTGGCTGAGGCCGCTCGCTGGCTCCCCGGGCCACGGCGTTGCCTCTTTAAGACGACACCGACGCGGGAATGACACCTTCGTCATCCATGCTCCTGCTCCATGGAAGAAACCACCAAGGTCCCTGGTCAGCATAAGATCCACTTCCGGACGCTCGTCCTTTCCGACCTGCATCTGGGCACCAAGGACGCCCAGGCGCGCGAGCTGCTCGACGTGCTTCGCGGCGTCCGCTGCGACAAGCTGATCCTGAACGGCGACATCATCGACCTCTGGTCGTTGCAGCGGAAGAACCATTGGAGCCCGGCGCACACGGCCGTCATCCGCCGCATCATGAAGATGGCGGAGAAGGACGGGACCAAGGTCGTCTACCTTCGGGGCAACCACGATGACTTCATCCGCCGCCTGATCCCGCTGGTGCTGGACCGGATCGAGCTCGCCGAAGAGCATGTCCACGTCGCGCTGGACGGGCGCAAATACCTCTGCATCCACGGCGACGCCTTCGACACGGTCACGGTCAAGATGCGCTGGCTCGCCGTCGTCGGGGATATCAGCTACCAGATCCTGCTCGACCTGAACCGCTTCTACAACAAATGGCGCGCCTGGCGGGGCAAGGAGTATTTCTCCCTTTCGCAGGCCATCAAGGCCAAGGTGAAGTCGGCGGTGAGCTTCATCTCGAGCTTCGAAGAACACCTTCAGACGCTGGCCGCGCGCCGCGGCTGCGAGGGCGTCATGTGCGGGCACATCCACAAGGCCGAAGACCGCATGATCGGCTCCGTCCGTTACATCAATTCGGGCGACTGGGTCGAGTCCCTGACCGCGGTGGTCGAGGAGGTCGACGGCACGATCCGCGTGGTCGAGCGTCCCGAGCTGCTGCGACGCATCGCGGAACGCCGCGCCGCGTTCGAGGCGGCCAAGGCCGCCCCCTCGGCGGAGGCCGCCGCCACCATCGCCTTCGTCGCCTGATGAGCGTCATCCCCGTCCTCACGGCCGGCTTCGGCGAGGGCCACAACGCGGCCGCGCGTTCGATCATCGAGGCGCTGGCCGCCCGTCCCGGCCTGCAGGGCGAACTGCACGACCTCTTCCTCGAAGCCTACGGCGCCGAGAAGGCCAAGAGCCAGCGTGACAGTTACATCGGCGTCGCGAACAAGTACCCGCGTCTCTGGGGCTGCCTTTATGCGGCGCTCGACCATCTGCCGCTCGTGCGGGCTTCGCTCCCGTTCGTCCGCCCGGTCGAAAAGACCTTGAACGAGATGCTCGACGCGACCCGCCCGCCGGTCGTCGTCTCGGCCTATCCGCTCTATAACTACATGATCGCCCGTCGCTGGCGTCGCGACGACCCCGCGCGGCCGCGCCTGATCACCGTCGTCACCGATTCCATCTCCGTGAACCGGGCCTGGCACCGCGCGCACTCCGATTGGTTCGTCACGCCCAACCAGGCCACGGCCGACGTCATGGTCCGCCAAGGCGTCCCCGCCGCCAAGGTGCTTCCTTACGGCTTCCCGGTGTCCGCCCGGCTCGCGCCGCGTTCGTCGGCGAAGGTCGGCGAACGCCCGCGGGTGCTCCTGATGCTCAATCCCGGCAAGCGCGACGCCGTCGAGCTCGCGACGGCCTTGTCCACGCTCGGACTGGAACTCACGATCACCGTGGGCAAGGACGCCTCGTTCAAGGAAGCCGTCGAGCGGGCGGTCGCGGGCCGGGCCGAGGTGCTTGGCTGGACGGACCGGATTCCTGCGCTGATGCTCTCGAGCCATCTGGTGGTCAGTAAGGCCGGCGGCGCGACCACCCATGAGTGCGTCGCGGCCGGCGTGCCGATGGTGATCACCCAGGTCATCCCCGGGCAGGAAGCCGGCAACGGCCGCCTGATCGCCGAGCATGGCGCCGGCGCCTACGGTCTCACGCCTGCCGCCGCGCGCGCCCGCATCGCCGAGGCGTTCGGCGGGGACTGGGCGGTCTGGCGTCGATGGAAAGCCTCCGTCGACGGACTGGGCGACGCCGACGGCGCCCGCCGGGTCGCCGAACTCGTGGAGCGCGAGATGGCCATCCCGCTCAGAGGACAGAATCGATGACTGAGACGACGGCTGCATCGATGACGGATGAGGCAGTCTTTTAGATGATCGAGGCAAGGGAACCCCTCGCTTCACCCTTAAGAATTCCGGCTGTTTACCTTGATTATTCCGTCCTCGATTCAGCCATCGATGCTGTCCTCGGCTCAGTCATCTCTTTCTGCTCATCCCCTCGCCTCTAAATAAGCCTTCACCTCGCCGGCGAGCTTGGCGCTGAGGCCGGCGACTTCGGCGATCTCCGCCTCGGTGGCCTTGCGCAGCTTCTGGATGGTGCCGAAATGCGCGAGCAGGGCGTCTTTGCGCTTGGGCCCGAGCCCGGGCATCTCGTCGAGCAGCGACTCGCGCAGTTTGCGGCTACGCAGCTCGGCGTTGAAATCGTTGGCGAACCGGTGGGCTTCGTCGCGGATGCGCATCAGCAGGGCCAGGCCGACGTCGTGGCGCGGGAGCTTCAGCTCGCGGCCGTCGGGGAAGACGATCGTCTCCTCCCGCTTGGCCAGCCCGATCAACGGCGGGGGGGCGAGGTCGTGTTCCTTGAACGCGGCGAGCGCGGCGCCGACCTGGCCGAGTCCGCCGTCGATGATGACCAGTTCGGGGAAGGCGCGGTGCTCCTCATGGAGGCGGGTGTAGCGGCGACCGACCACTTCCTGCATCGAACGGAAGTCGTCGTTGCCTTCGAACGACCTGATCTTGAAACGACGATAGCCGGACTTGTCGGCCTGGCCGTCGACGAAGCGGACCATCGACGCCACGGCCAGCGTGCCGGAGATGTGGGAGATGTCGAAGCACTCCGCCGTGGCGGGCGGGCGTTCGAGGCCGAGGGCGGCGGCCAGCGCGGCGAGGGCGCCGCTTTCGTCGCGGCGGGGCAGCGGGTTCTCGCGGAGGAAGCGCCGCGATTTTTCCGTCGTCTGCTTCAGGGCCTCGAGCAGGTCGCGGAGGCTCGCGGCTTTCTCGTAATCCCGGACGGCGGCCGCCTGGCGCATCTCCGCCTCGACCTGTTCGCCCCAGCTGTCGACCTTGCCTTCCAGGAACGCGCAGGCTTCGGTCACGCGCGCGGCGTAGGCTTCCGTGGTCACGATGTTCGCGTGTTTCTGGATCTCCGACCGGGCGTCGTCGTAGAGTTTCCACGTCCCGTCGGGCAGGGCGACGGGGGTGCTGTCGGCGAGCAGGATGCCGAACTTCTTGCGCATCTCATTGAGCGTGCGGCGGACGGCCTGCTGGTGGGGAAAGGGGCCGAAGTAGCGGCAGGCGTCGGTCGTCCGGGCCCGGACGATACGGAAGCGGGGGAGGGGGTCGGCGAGGTCGACCCTGACCTGGGGGAACTGCTTGTCGTCCCGGAAGAGGATATTCCAGCGAGGACGCCACCTTTTGATCAGTTTCCCCTCCAGCAGCAGGGCTTCGGTCTCGGAGCGGACCTCGTGCCATTCCATGTCGACCACCGTGTCCATCATCGCGGCGACCTTGGGGGTCAGCCGCTGCCGGGGGACGAAATAAGAA
>JBDKKH010000139.1:0-3208 GCA_039796215.1 Verrucomicrobiota bacterium | reverse complement strand
ATCGTGCGCGTCGCGACCCGCCTAGCGGCGCTGGCCCCCGCCTTGCTGGTCATCGGCCTAGCCGGGGAGGGCAGGGTGGAAAATCTTCTTATCTGGAGCCAGGTCATCCTCAGTCTGCAGCTCGGCTTCGCTTGCTGGCCGCTCGTCCGCATGACTAGCGACGCCAAATTAATGGGTCCATTCGTCTCGCCGCCATGGATTCGCCTATTGGGCTGGTCTGCCACGGCCCTCGTCGTTGGGGCTAGTTTGTGGTTTGTTATCGGTGCCTTTTAATTTAAACTATTCACCTGTAGTGATTTATGTGTTTAAATGTGTAGGGATTATTTGGCTGGACTTCTAATCCTGTTATCTTAACTAATGTAGTCATAAATTAACAGTGCCGTCCGTCTCCGCTCATCATGTCCGCCATGCGATCTCTTATCCTCGCTCTTCTCGCCGTGTCCTCCTCGGTCGCGGCCGAACAGCCAGTCGTTTTGCGGGTGGGCTTCTTCCCTAACCTGACGCACGCCCCGGCTCTGGCGGCCCGCCAGCTGGAAAGAGAAGGGAAAGATTTCCATCAGGCTAACCTTCCGGTCGGCGTAAAACTGGAGTGGCGTTCATTCAACGCCGGGCCCTCCGCCATGGAGGCTCTGGTCGCCGGCGCCATCGATATCACTTACGTCGGCGCCTCTCCGGTGATCAACGCCCACGTACGCACGAAGGGCCGCTCGATTCGCGTCCTGGCTCCCGTCGCTTCGGGGGGTAACGCCTTGGTCGTCCGCAAAGGGTCGCCCCTGCGCACTCCGGCTGATTTTCGTGGCCGTCGCGTCGCTACGCCGCAACTCGGCAACACGCAGGACGTCGAAGCCCGCGTCTGGCTGCGTTCGGGTGGCCTCAATGTCACCATCGCGGGTGGCGATGCCCAAGTGCTCCCGGCGCAGAACGCTGAACTTATCGCGCTCTTTAAACGTGGCGACGTGGATGCCGCCTGGACCGTCGAACCTTGGGTCACGCGCCTCGTAGATGATTTCGGCGGCGAGGTCCTCGTCGAGAATCACGACTCGATCATCACCGTGCTGGCATCTTCCCAAAAGGCTCTCGATGCCAAGGCAGAAGCGGTGAAGGCTTTCGTTCGCTCGCACTATCTCCTTCGCGACCGCTTGGTCGCTGACCCGGTCCTGCTGGAGCGTCTATCGCGCGAAGCCCTAGGGGCCGAATCACGTTCCGCTGCGCCGAAGGCCGAGTTGATCGCGCCGGCGCTGCGCCGTATCCGCTGGGATCTGCCCGAAGATCCCGCCCTCCGCCTCCGTCGCCTGACAGAGTCCTTCGCTAAGGCACAGTCCGATTCCCGTGCTTGCGGTCTGCTCTCTGGCGAAACCCCGGTGGCACCCTTGTTACAGGCTCTGGTCGCGGACCTTCCTGCTGCGCGCAAGTAACCCTCCTTGCGTTCTTTGACCCGTTCCCGCTAATCCCTCGTCTCCATGTCGGCCCCTCTGTCCAACGAACCCAATTCCCAGCTTACGCTGCGCAACGTGACCAAGCGTTTCAACGGACGCGCGGGTCTTGTCACGGCCGTGGAGGACATCAACCTGCAGGTGAAGGAAGGCGAGTTCCTCGTGCTCGTCGGTCCGTCGGGTTGCGGTAAATCCACGTTGCTCAGCCTGCTCGCCGGTCTGGAACAGGTCGACGAAGGCTCGATCAAGCTCGATGGCGCGGATGTCGTCGAACCCGGCCGCGATCGCCTCGTGATGTTCCAGCAGGACGCGCTCTTCCCGTGGCTCGATGCCCTCGAGAATGTGCTCTTCGGCCTGCGTCTCAAACCGGGCCTCACCGACGCTGAGCGCACCGAGGCCGCTCGCTACTATCTGGACCTCGTCGGCCTGGCTGACAAGGAGAAGGCCCATCCGCACGAGCTTTCCGGCGGCATGCGCCAGCGCGTGGCCCTCGCGCGTTCGCTCGCCCCTAATCCGCGCGTGCTCCTGATGGACGAGCCGTTCTCGGCCCTCGACGCGCTCACGCGTGACCAGCTTTACGGCGACATCCAAAAAATCTTCACGCAGCGTAAGAAGACGATTGTGCTCGTGACGCATAATATCCGCGAGGCGGTCTGCCTCGGCGATCGCGTCGTACTCCTTTCGCCCAATCCGGGCCGCATCCGTCAGGTCTTTAATATCGACCTACCGCGTCCGCGTCGGATCAACGATCCGGCCCTGGCCACGCTGGCTGCCGACATTACCACCGCCCTTTCCGCCCACCTCGCGGAACCGAAGGAGGGCCTCGTATGAAAACCCCTCGTGCCCTCGTCCCGATTGTCATCGGCCTGCTGCTGCTCGGCGGCTGGGAGTGGTTCGTCCGTTCCGGTCGCGTCGACGATGTCCTCGTCCCCGCGCCGACGCAGATCGGCGAATGGTTCTGGTCGGCACTTCGTGACGGCTCCCTGGCTTCGGCCACGTGGGTCACGATGCGCCGCTTGATGCTCGGCTTCATCATCGGGGCCGCCATCGGCATCCCCGTGGGAGCACTCTGCGCCCGCTCGAGCCTCGCCCGCGATACCATCGGCATCATGTCGCTCGGTCTGCAGACGCTTCCCTCGGTGTGCTGGGTCCCGGTGGCGATCATCGCTTTCGGTCAGAACGAAGCCGCCGTGCTGTTCGTTGTCGTGATGGGAACCGTCTGGGCCGTCGTCATCGCGGTGCAGGAATCCGTGCTCTCCGTGCAGCCGCTCTACCTCCGCGCGGCGATGACGATGGGCTCCCGCGGCTGGCATCTCTGGCTGCGCGTCATCTTCCCGGCCGCTTTGCCCGGCGTCATTAGCGGCCTCAAGCAGGGTTGGGCTTTTGCCTGGCGTTCGCTCATGGCCGCCGAAATCTTCGTGGTGATTCTCTCGGGCTTCGGCCTAGGGTCCCTTCTGCATGCCGGCCGCGAGCTGCTGCGCATGGATCAGGTCGTGGGCGTGATGCTTGTCGTCGTAGGCGTCGGCCTGCTGGCCGACCTCATCTTCTTCTCGCCGATCGAGCGCTGGTTGCGCCGTTCCCGCGGGTTGGAACGTTAAGCCGTCGCCTTTCCTCCTCGCCCTCGGGGCCGGGGAGGCCCTACCTTGGGGCAAATGTTTATCGACGAAGCCAAGGTTGAACTGAAGTCCGGAGACGGTGGCCACGGCTGCGTCAGCTTCCGTCGTGAGAAATTCATCCCGAAGGGCGGACCCGACGGCGGTAACGGCGGCAAGGGC
>JBDKKH010000138.1:0-10209 GCA_039796215.1 Verrucomicrobiota bacterium | reverse complement strand
AGCTCGTAGACCTGCCAGGCGACGGCGACCCCTTGGATCTGGACGGCCAACGTCCCGAAGACCATGGCCAGCAGGTACCATCGGAAGGAACTGGAGCCGACGGCGGTGGCGGGCTGGACGGACATTCCCATCGGAATATGCCGAAGCCTCGCGCAGGTCAAACCCGCGCGAGGTCTCAGGCCAGCACGGCTTTGACGACGTGTCCGGCGACGTCCGTCAGGCGGTAATAGCGCCCCTGGAACTTGAAGGTCTGCCGTTCATGGTCGACCCCCAGCAGATGCTGCATGGTCGCGTGCAGGTCGTGCACGTGGACGGGGTCTTTCGTGATGTTATAGCCGAACTCGTCGGTCTGGCCGTGGACGTAGCCCCCTTTGACGCCGCCGCCGGCCATCCAGAGGCTGAAGCAACGCGGATGGTGGTCGCGCCCGTAGGAGTCCTTGGTGATCTTGCCTTGGCTGTAGGCCGTCCGTCCGAACTCTCCGCCCCAGACCACCAGCGTGTCTTCGAGCAGTCCGCGCTGCTTCAAGTCCTTGATCAGGGCCGCCGAGGCCTGGTCGGTCTGCCGGCACTGCCGCTTGATGCCGCTGGGCAGGCTGCCGTGCTGGTCCCAGCCTTGGTGGAAGAGCTGCACGAAGCGCACGCCCTTCTCGATGAGCCGGCGGGCCTGGAGGCAGTTGGCGGCGAAGGAGCCGGGCGTCTTCACGCTCTCGCCGTACATCGCCAGCGTCGCGGGGGATTCCTTCGAGACGTCCGCGACCTCGGGCACGCTCATCTGCATCCGGTAGGCCATCTCGGCCTGGCTCAGGCGCGCGTCGACCTCGGGGTCGAGTTCGGCGGCGCGCTGATCGGCGTTGAGCCGGCCCAGCGCGTCGAGCATGTCGCGGCGGGCGTGGGGGGAGACCCCTTCCGGGTTGGTCAGGAAGAGCACCGGTTCCTTGCCGGCCTTGAATTGGACGCCCTGGTGTTCCGAGGGCAGGAAGCCTGCGCCCCAGAGCCGCGAATAGAGCGGCTGGTCCTTCGTCGCGTCCTGCGAGACCAGCACGATGAAGGCCGGCAGGTTCTCGTTCATGCTCCCCAGGCCATACGAAGCCCACGCGCCCATCGAAGGACGGCCGGCGACCTGGTTGCCGGAGCAGAAGAAGGTGATCGCGGGATCGTGGTTGATCGCCTCCGTGTGCATCGAGCGGATCACGCAGAGGTCGTCGGCGACCCCGCCGACGTGGCTCATGAGGTCGCTGTATTCCACGCCGCTCTTCCCGTACTTCTTGAAATCGACGAAGGAGCCGGCGAGCGGCAGCACCGACTGGTAGCCGCTCATCCCGGTGAGACGCTGGCCTTGGCGGACGCTGTCGGGCAGCGGTTGCGTGTGACGTTCCCGGAGGAGCGGCTTCGGGTCGAGCGTCTCGAACTGCGAAGGGCCGCCGGCTTGGAACAGGTAGATGACCCGTTTGGCCTTGGCCGGGAAATGCGTGCCGCGCGGCAGCGGAGCAGCCTGCGCCTCGCCGACGATGCCACGGAGCGCGAGCGCGCCGAGTCCGAGGGCGGAAGTCCCGAGGAAGTGGCGGCGGGTCGGCCGCATGAGGCCGTCGTAGGATGGGTGGTCGAGGGACATCTTAGCGGGAAGTGACGGCGGCGTCGCTCGCCAGGATGGTCGAGCAGACGAGGGTGAGGGCGGCCATGGCGGCGTCGGCCGGATTCTTCGCCTTGGCGTCCGGCTTGCCGGCGCCGGCCTGGTGCTTGGCGTAAAGCTCGGTGAGGGCCGTGAGCTCGGCGGCGCGGGGCGCGCGGGTGCAGACGCGGCGGAAGGCGGCGCGGATCTGCGCGGCGGGATCGGCGGATTCCTTGCTGACCTGCGCGGCCAGACGTCCGGCGGCCTCGACGAACGCCGGATTGTTCAAGAGCACCAAGGCCTGCAAGGGCGTGTTGGTGATGAGACGCTTGGGCTGGCAGACCTCGCGCGAGCCGGCGTCGAAGATCAGCATGCCGTCCGGCGGCGCGGTGCGCTTGCGGAAGGTGTAGACGCTGCGACGATGGGCGGACTCCTGCACGCTTTCGCCGCCGACCTTCTCGACGAGCAGGCCGGAAGCGAGCAAGGCCTGGTCGCGGACCATCTCCGCGCTCAGGCGCAGGACCGGCCCGCGGGCCAGCAGGAGGTTCGCGGGATCCTTTTCGAGGAGCGCGGTCGAAGGGGTCGACGATTGGCGGAACGTCGCGCTGAGCACGAGACGGCGCAGCATGGCTTTCGTGTTCCAACCGCCGCGGATGAAATCGGTCGCGAGCGTGTCGAGCAGCTCGGGGTGCGTGGGCAGGTCGCCCTGCATGCCGAAGTTCTCGCTCGAGGCGACGAGGCCGTTGCCGAAGACCTGGACCCACAGCCGGTTGATGACCACCCGGGAAGTGAGGGGATGCTTGGGGTCGGTCAGCCAGCGGGCCAGGCCGAGCCGGTCGCGGGGCAGCC
This sequence comes from Verrucomicrobiota bacterium, assembly GCA_039796215.1. GTDB lineage: Bacteria > Verrucomicrobiota > Verrucomicrobiia > Opitutales > UBA953 > UBA953. Next base: position 7,751 of record JBDKKH010000138.1, on the reverse strand, counting down.
GTTCGTCCCACGGGAAGATGCGGCCGGGCGCACCGGGCGGGCAGGGCTTCGAGAGGTCGGGTTTGTCATATTCCCCGCGGGTGAGGACGTAGGTCGGCGGAGCCAGCGGCGAGTGCTCCATCGTGAAGAAGGCCGGGGCTTTCTCCTGATGGGCGGCGAGGGCCTTGCGGGCCTGCCGCAGTTTTTCGGCGGCCTGGGCGAAGGCCGCGTCGCTCCGTCGGCGGGCGTGGTCGACGCGCAGTTCGGCCGGCAGGGCGGCGGGCTCGAGGCCTTGGAGCGCGGCGACTTCGGCCGCGGTCAGCGCCTTGCGCCAGAGCCGGACGTCGTCGAGCGAGCCATTCCGGAAGCCGGCGTCGCGCGTGCGTGAGCCGATCTCGAGCGCATGGTCGCGGGGCCGGGCGTTCAGGTTGTCCACGACGACCTTCGTGCGGACTTCCTTGCCGTCGAGGTACACATGCAGGCCGGCGGCCTGAGAGGAGCCGTCGTAGGTCACGGTCACGCGGCGCCACTGGCCGACGGGAAGTTCGTCGAGGGTCTCGACGGAGGCCGCGCTGGCCGGCCAGAGGTGGATCATGCTCCAGCGGAGGCGGCCTTGGGTGACGAGCAGTTCCAGTCCCGTGGCGTCACCGTCGCCCGTGTAGAAGCCGGAGGAGTGGAGGACGACCGCGCGGGCGTTCTTCTCGCCGAGGCGCATGGAGGCCGAGAATGAGAAGGCGTCGAACCGTCCGACCTTGGGGAAGTCGGGCAGGATGAAGCCGGCGTCGCCGTTGAACTTCACCGCCTGGCCGCTGACGCCGGGCACCAGCTGGAGGTCGGACGGGTCTTCCCGACGTTCGAATTTAGCGGGCTTGCCCCCGGCGACCACGTTGTCGGCGCCGGCCGCGGAGAACGCGTCGAGCGGGTAGTGCGCGTCAGGAGCCGAGAGCGCGACGGAGGCCGCCGGCGCCGGCGCCGGGAGGCGGGCGAGGTCTTTCTCCGCGGCCGCGACCGCGGCTTTCAGCTGGGCTTCCTTGCCGAGTTCGGCCTCGGACTTGAACAGGCGGACGAACGGCGGAGGCACTTCGCCGTGATAGGAAAGCAGGCCGTTCTCGTTGAGGTCGCCGAACATCGCCGCCAGCGAGAAGTAGTCGCGCTGGGAGATCGGGTCATATTTGTGGTCGTGGCAGCGCGCGCACTCCATCGTGAGGCCCATGAAGCCGTAGCCCGCGGTCATCACCCGGTCGTTGATGCCGTCCTGACGGAATTCCTCGGAGATGGAGCCGCCTTCGAAGGTCATGCGGTGCAGCCGGTTGAAAGCGGTCGCCACCCGCTGGTCCTGCGTCGGCCGGGGCAGGAGGTCGCCGGCCAGTTGCTCGGTCAGGAACTGGTCGTAAGGCTTGTTCTCATTGAACGCCTTAAGCACCCAGTCGCGCCAAGGCCAGGCGAACATCGGTTTGTCGCCCGTGTAGCCCCAGGTGTCGGCGTAGCGCGACAGGTCGAGCCAGCCGACGGCCAGATGCTCGCCGAAACGTGGCGACGCGAGCATCGCGTCGACGCGGCGTTCATAGGCGTCGGGGGCCTTGTCCGCGAGGAAGGCGTCGACTTCCTGGGTAGTCGGCGGCAGTCCCGTCAGGGCGAAGGAGGCGCGGCGGAGGAGCTGGGCGCGTTCCACCGGTGCGGAAGGCCGGAGTCCGGCGGCTTCGATGCGGGCGAGGATGAAGCGGTCCAACGGGTCCTTCGCCCAGGACGTGTCCTTCACCGTCGGCACGGGGTAGGCGCGCGGCGACGTGAAGCCCCAGTGCGGTTCGTACTTCGCGCCCTGCTTCACCCAGCGCGTCAGGATGTCTTTTTCGGCGGCGGTCAACGGCCGGTGGAGCTCCGGCGGAGGCATCACGTCTTCCGGGTCTTCCGAGCGGATGCGCTTGATCATCTCGCTCTCCGCGAGGTCGCCCGGGACCACCGCGCGTTCCCCGCTCTTCAGTTTCTTGGTCGCCCCTTCGAATTCATCCAGGCGGAGGCCTGCCTTGCGGCCCTTGTCCGCGTCCGGACCATGGCAACCGTAGCAGCGGTCCGAAAGCAGCGGCCTCACGTCGCGGTTGAAGTCGACAGGTTCTTCCGCGGCGAACAGCACGGCGCAGGCGACGAGCGGGAGGAGTCGGACGAGACTAAACTGCATGAAGGTGTTTTTTAGAAAAGGGACGGTCTTGATTGTTCCCCGGAGTTTTTTCCGGGGGCTTGCGCCTCTCGACGGAGCATCTTCTGCCAAGGATGAGAGCCGGGCTTCATCATCCTTCGCTTAACTCCGGCGGCTTCGATGAAAAACGAGCGTGTTATCTTTTGGTCGTTCGGATCACCCGTCGTCGATTCCAAGGTGCGCCGCTTGATTGAATCCTGATGGAGACGAAGGCTAATGAGGGTTGGCTTTTGTTATGGGGCGATAACTTCGACTTCGGGATGTTTTCTTGGTTAAATGTTACAGCGGGGGAGCATTTTATGACTCATATGGTCATTTAATTCATAAAAGACAGAAATCGCTCATTAAAACTTGCATCAGCGGTTCGTTGATAAGAAAAGCAACCATGCCAGAAAAACTTTTCGGAACGGATGGTATCCGCGGGAAGGCCAATGAATACCCCATCACCCCTGAGGTCGCCTTGCGCACGGGGCAGGCCATATCGCGCGTCCTTAAGTCGCATGGCGCCAACCACAATCGGGTGATCATCGGCAAGGACACCCGGATTTCCGGCTACATGCTCGAGACCGCCCTGACCAGCGGCCTGGTTTCCAGCGGCATGGATGTCTTCCTCGTCGGCCCCATGCCGACGCCGGGCGTCGCGCATCTGACGAAGTCCATGGGCTGCGGCGCAGGCATCATGCTCACCGCTTCGCACAACCCTTACGAAGACAATGGCGTGAAGATCTTCGGACCGGACGGCTATAAGCTCAACGACGAGCTCGAGGCGCAGGTCGAACGAGACATCCTGTCAGGCGCGCAGAGCGGCGGGGCGACCGGTGATCGCATCGGCAAGGCCTATCGCATCGACGACGCCCGCGGCCGTTACATCGAATATGCTAAGCAGAGCCTCGGGCCGACCAGCCTGGAAGGATTGAAGATCGTCGTCGACTGCGGTCATGGCGCCGGCTACCTGCTCGCTCCGCTCATCTTCAAGGAACTCGGCGCCAAGGTCGTGAAGTGCGGGGTGGACCCGGATGGCGTCAATATCAACGCAGGCTGCGGCGCGATGCATCCCGAGTTCGCCGGGCGGCTCGTGCGCGAGCATGGCGCCGACCTCGGTGTCTCCCTCGACGGCGATGCCGACCGGGTCATCTTCACGGACGCCTCAGGGGCGGCCGTCTCAGGCGACCGCGTGCTCGCGCTCTGCGCGCTCGCCTTGAAGTCCGAGGGCAAGCTCGCCGGCGACATGATGGCCTGCACGGTGATGTCCAACCTCGGCCTCCACGAGGCGATGCGCCAGGCCGGCATCGGGGTCGTGACGACGGCGGTCAGCGACCGCCATGTCATCGAAGCCTTGCGCAAGGGCGGCTATTCCTTCGGCGGCGAGAATTCCGGCCATCTCATCTTCGCGGATTACGCGACGACGGGCGACGGCATCCTCAGCGCCTTGCAGGTCCTCCGCTTCATGAAGAAGCAGGGCGCGCCCCTGGCCGACCTTGCGGCCGGGATGCGCGAGTATCCGCAGGCCTTGGTCAACCTCAAGGTGTCCGCCCGGGTCCCGCTCGGCCAGCTGAACGCCTTGCAGGCGGAGATCCGCAAGGCGGACGCGGCGTTCGGCCAGGCCGGACGTCACCTCATCCGGTATTCCGGCACCGAGAACAAGCTGCGCATCCTCGTCGAACATCAAGACCAAGGGGAGGTCGATCGCTGGAGCCGGGCTTTCCGGACGGCGGTCGAAACCGACTTCGCGAGCCTCTGACATGGCCACTTTCCACCTTCCGACGGCCGGTGAGACGCCGGGTTGCCATCCGCTCACGCTGACCCGTTCGCTGGGCGACTTCCCTCTGGCCGCCGTGACGTTACGCCGGCATCAGCAGGGTGCGCTCATCGGCGTCGGCCTGACCGAGGTCGCGGGCGGCGTCGCGGATTTGGAAGTTCACCCGGGCGCATGGTTCGATGCCGCGGAGCTGGCGACGTTCGTGGCGGACGTTTCTTATGGCAAGCTGTCCCAGGCCGACGGGGCGGTGCTGCTGAGCCGTGCGAACGGCGCCCGGGAACTTCGCGCCGTCCAGTCTTTCCTGATCCTCCACAGCTGGGATCTCCTCCGGGCCAACGCGGCGGCCATGAACGCGCGCAAGGCCTATGCGCTGGAATCCGGCGCGCATCCTTCGCTCTATGTCGACGGGCGCCTCCAGGTCGGCAAAGGCACGAAGATCCTCCCCGGCGTCGTCGTCGAAGGCGATGTCATCATCGGCGACCACTGCAAGATCGGCCCCAACTGCTACCTGCGCGGCTCGACGTCCATCGGGGACAAGTGCCATGTCGGCCAGGCCGTGGAGATCAAGAATTCGATCCTCCTCTCCGGGACGAACGTCGGTCACCTGTCCTACGTCGGCGACTCCATCCTGGGCGCGGACGTGAACTTCGGAGCCGGCACCATCACCTCCAATCTCCGGCACGACGGTGGCGCCCATCGCAGCGTCGTCGAAGGCCGCCTGGTGGATACGGGCCGGCGCAAGCTCGGCGCGATCGTCGGCGACGGCGCGCACACCGGCATCCATACCTCTCTCTACCCCGGCCGGAAGCTCTGGCCGCGGACCACCACCTTGCCCGGCGCGATCGTCGACCGGGACATCCTTTCCTGATCTTATGTGCGGCATCATCGGCTACGTCGGTCATCATCCTGCGACCCCGATCCTTCTGGGCGGCTTGCGTCGTCTCGAGTATCGCGGTTATGATTCCGCCGGTCTCACGCTCCAGTCGGCCGACGGGCTCCGGACGCTCCGGGCCGTCGGCAAGGTCGCCCGCCTGGCCGAGAAAGTCCGCGCCGAGTGGTCGGACGCGGACATCGCCGCCGGCCTGACCGGCATCGCGCACACGCGCTGGGCGACGCACGGCGCGCCCACCGAGGCGAACGCCCACCCCCATGCCGACGCGAGCGGGCGCATCCGGCTCGTGCACAACGGCATCATCGAGAACTACCGCGTCATCCGGGCCAAGCTGGAAGCCAAAGGCCATGTCTTCAGTTCCGAGACGGACACCGAGGCCCTCGCCCGGTTGGTCGGGGAATATTACAAAGGCGACCTCCGGAAGGCCGTCGGTCTGGCGCTGCGCCAGGTCGAAGGCGCCTACGGCATCGCCGTGATCTCGGCGGACGAGCCCGGACTGCTCGTCGCGGCGCGCAAAGGCAGTCCTCTGGTCATCGGGATGGGCGAAGGCGAGTGCCTCATCGCCTCCGATCCCGCGGCCCTCGTCGCGCATACCCGCCGCGTCATCTATCTCGACGACGGCGATCTGGCGGCGATCACCGCCGACTCCGTGGACATCACCGACCTGAACCACGCGCCCATCGACCGCGACGTCGCGGAACTCACCTTCGAGGCCGGGGCGGTGGAGAAGGGCGGCCACGCGCACTTCATGCTCAAGGAGATCCATGAGCAGCCTGAATCGGTCGGCAACGCCCTCCGCGGGCGGCTCGACCTCGCGAACGGCACCGCGGTGCTCTCCGGCATGGGCGCCTCCGCGCGCGAGCTCGGGGAGGTCGAGCGGATCGTCATGGTAGGCTGCGGCACCTCGCTGCATGCCGGGATGGTCGGCGACTTCGCCTTCGAAGAGCTCGCCGGCCTGTCCGCCGAAGTCCAGCCGGCGGCGGAGTTCCGTTACCGTAATCCTTTGGTCGGCGGACACGACCTCGTCGTCGCCATCTCCCAGTCGGGCGAGACGGCCGACACCTTGGCGGCCGTCCGGGAGGCCAAGGAGAAGGGCGCCATGGTCATGGGGCTCGTGAACGTGGTCGGCTCCGCCATCGCGCGCGAGACCGGTCGCGGCGTCTATCTCCATGCCGGTCCGGAGATCTCCGTAGCCTCGACCAAGGCCTTCACCGGGCAGGTGGCCGTGCTGCTGCTGATGGCTCTCAAGCTCGGGCGCGGTCGCCGGCTTTCGCAGGAGCGCGGCATGGCGTTGGCCGCCGAGATCGCCCGGCTGCCCGGTCTCATCGAAGCCGTCCTGGCCCAGGACGCGGCCATCGCCGAAGTCGCCGCCGGCATGTGCCGGCATGAGCATGCGTTCTTCCTCGGGCGCGGGCCGATGCACCCCGTGGCCTTGGAAGGCGCCCTCAAGCTCAAGGAGATCTCGTACGTCCACGCCGAGGGTTATCATGCCGCGGAGCTCAAGCATGGTCCCATCGCCTTGCTCACGCCCGGCTTCCCCGTCGTCGTGCTCGCCAATCGGTCGCCCGTCCTGGACAAGACCCTCGGTAACGCCGAGGAGTGCAAGGCCCGCGGAGCCCACGTGATCGCCGTCGTGACCGAGGGCGGACCCGAGGTCGCCGTGGCCGACGCCGTCATCCGCATTCCTGACTGCGATCCGCTGATCGCCACCATCCCGGCGGCCGTCGCGTTGCAGTTGCTCGCCTACCATGTCGCCCGCCTGCGAGGCTGTCCGATCGATCAGCCTCGGAATCTGGCGAAGTCCGTCACGGTCGAATAAGGAGTTCTCCCTAGTGATGGACCCTAGGCCGACGGCGTTGCCGGTGGCCTGGGGTCGTTCCTTGCTTGGGCGTCATGAATGCGCCCTCCAAGAAGAAATGCCGATGCTGTCAGCGGACGCGCCCGCTGGACCAGTTTCATCGTCTGACCGGATTCCTCGCCGTCCATCCGTTCTGCCGGCCTTGTCTGACGGCGGCCGTCCGCCGACGCGGCGCGAACCGCGGGGCTCGTCGGGCGCTGAAGACGCGTTGCTGCGCCCAGTGCGGCCAGGATCTGCCCTTGCAGATGTTCCATTGGCTCAAGGCTTCCGGCAGTTACCATAGTTATTGCCGGCCTTGCCATGCGGCCTACATGGCCGAGCGGTACCGCCGGAACCAAAGGAGCCTTCGGAAGTGACTTCCGAGACTCGTATCCCGCTGGTGGCTGGACGGGGACTTGAACCCCGAACCAATTGATTAAGAGTCAACTGCTCTACCATTGAGCTATCCAGCCGGACAGCGGGATGGGAATGAGTGCAAGTCGCGGCGAGGATTTCAAGAGCAAACGCACAGAAAACACCAAGGGCGCCTTCGGGCTGGCGGGAAAGGCGTTCGGAGTGGCCAGACCGGGACTCGAACCCGGAACCAATTGATTAAAAGTCAACTGCTCTACCATTGAGCTATCTGGCCTGCCGAACGTCCCGATTACGACAGGCTCCCGCCGAAGGGTAAAGAAAAATTGAGCCTCAGCGATGGCCGCGCTGGCGGACCGCCTCGAAGAGGCAGACCCCGGCGGAAACCGAGACGTTGAGGCAGGGGACCTGGCCCAGCATCGGGATCCGCAGGAGGAAGTCGCAGGTCTCGGCGGTCAGGTGGCGGATGCCGTCGCCTTCCGCTCCCAGCACGATGGCCAGCGGCCCCGTGAGCTTTGCGTTGTAAAGCGATTGGCTGGCTTTGTGGTCGGAGGTCCCGGCAAGCCATACGCCCGCGTCCTTCAGCTTCACGAGGGCGTTACGCAGGTTGTTGGCTTGGACGATGGGCATCGTCTCGGCGGCGCCCACGGCCACCTTGCGGACGGTGTCCGTCACCGGAGCGGAGTTCTTCCGGGTGATGACGACGAAAGCGCAGCCG
>JBDKKH010000137.1:0-2555 GCA_039796215.1 Verrucomicrobiota bacterium | reverse complement strand
CCACGCCTCGGTCTCCGTGGTCACCGACCCGGCCGACTATGAGCGCGTGCTCGCCGCGACGAAGGCCCCGGAGACCCTCGGCGAACTCCGCCGCGAACTCGCCCTCAAGGTCTTCCAGCGCACCTCGGCCTACGACGCCGCCATCGCCAACTACCTGGAATCCCAAGCCCAGCCCGGCCTCGGCAACGTGCTCGGCCTGCCCTCACGCTTCACCTCCACCCTGCCCATCGCCCAGCGCCTCCGCTACGGCGAGAACCCCCACCAGCAGGCCGCCCTCTACGGCTCCTTCCATGAGGCCTTCGACCAGCTCCAGGGCAAGGAACTCAGCTACAACAACATCCTCGATATCACCGCCGCGACCTACCTCATCGGCGAATTCGAGCGCCCGACGATCTGCATCCTGAAGCACACCAACCCCTGCGGCGTGGCTTCGGCCGACACCCTCCTCGAGGCCTGGCACAAGGCTTTCGAGACCGACAAGCAGGCCCCGTTCGGCGGCATCATCGTCGCCAACCGCACGGTGGACCGCGGCCTGGCCGAGGCGATCGCCGAGATCTTCTCCGAAGTCATCATCGCGCCGGAGTTCGACGCCGACGCCCTCGCGATCTTCGGCAAGAAGAAGAACCTCCGCCTGATGCGCGCCAAGGTCGGCCTTCGCGCCGACACCCTCCGCGAGGTCCGCGCCGTCATCGGCGGCGTGCTCGTCCAGGACCGCGACCAGAAGCCCGTCAACCCCCGCGACTTCAAGGTCGTCACGAAGCGGCAGCCCACGGCCGACGAGATGACCGCCCTGCTCTTCGGCTGGCGCGTCGTCCGCCACGTGAAGTCCAACGCCATCGTCTACGCCGGCAAGGAACGCACGCTCAGCGTCGGCGCCGGCCAGATGTCGCGCATCGATTCCTCCCGCATCGCGGTCTGGAAGGCCGGCGAGGCCAAGCTCTCCCTGCAGGGCTCGGCCATCGCCTCGGACGCCTTCTTCCCGTTCCCCGACGGCCTGCTCGCCGCCGCCGACGCCGGCGCGACCTGCGCGATCCAGCCCGGAGGCTCCGTGAAGGACGCCGACGTCATCGCCGCCGCCGACGCGCGCGGCATGGCGATGGTCTTCACCGGCATGCGCCACTTTAAGCACTGAGTTCCGCGCTGCGGAACTCAGTGCCTAGGGTAGCGCTGGCTTGAGTATCGAGTATCGGGAGATGCCTTCATCACCTATGCTCGATAATCTGTACTCGATACTCTCAGTTACAGCTTGATCCCGATCTTTTCGAGCAGGCGCGCGAGCTCGTCGTCGCTGCCGAAGGGGATCGAGATGGCGCCCTTGGTGCCCTTGCGGACGACGCTGACCGGCGCGGCGAAATGCGAGGCGAGGCGCTTCTGGACGTCGGCGACGACGGTCTGCGTGGCCTGCCTGCGCTCGGTCTTCTTGCTCGAGGCGAGTTTCCTGACCTCGGCCTCCGTGGCGCGGACCGAAAGGCCTTTCTCGAGGATCAGGCGGGCGACCTGGACCCGATGAGCCGGACTCTCGATGCCGAGCAGCGCCTTGGCATGTCCGACGGAAAGCTGCGCGCGGCGCAGGTAGCCCTGTAGCTCGTTGTCGAGGGAAAGCAGGCGGACGCTGTTGGCGATGGTCGCGCGGGGCTTCCCGAGACGGTCCGCGACCGACTCCTGGGTGAGGTTGAAGTCGCGCATGAGCGAAGCCACGCCGACGGCCTCGTCGATGGGGTTGAGGTCGGCGCGCTGGAGATTCTCGACCAGGGCGAGCACGGCGCTGGAGGCGTCGCTGGCCTCGACGATGCGCGCGGTGATGGTCTTCTGGCCGAGGAGCTTGAAGGCCCGGTAACGACGCTCGCCGGCGATCAGTTCGAACCCGTCCTTGACCTTGCGAACGACGACCGGCTGCAAGAGGCCTTCGGAGCGGATCGATTCGGCGAGCTCCTTGACCTGGGCGTCGTCGAAATCCCGCCGCGGCTGGCGCGGATTGGGGACGATGGCCGTCAGCGACAGCTCCTGCAGAAGGAGACCGGGAGCGACCGCGGCCGGAGCCGGAGCCGGCACGGCGGCCGCGGCGGGCGCGGACGCGGCGGGCGTCGGCTTGGCGACGCCCCCGCCGATGAGGGAACCGAGACCGCGACCGAGGGATTTCTTAGGAGGAGTGGCCATGGGGCTGGTTTGAAAGAGATTAGCGAGCCGGGGTTTCGGCCTGCGGGACGAAGACATCGACATCCGCTTTCAGGGCGGCAGGCGAGGAAAGGTTATTCGCTTTCAGAATCCAATCGACCTTGGAGCCATTGCGCAGGGCGATCTTCGTGACCGTATCGCCCGATTTCACCCGGTAGACGATGCCGGTGCGCGGAACGCCGGCTGGCCCTCCGTCCTCTGCCGTCGCTGGAGTTTCCGCTTGAGCGGCAGGAGCATTGGCCGACTTACCAGATTTCGTGGCAGGGGCGGAGCCGGTCTTGCCGAGGGCGGCATTCACCTGACGAGTCAGCTCGGCGAGCGCCGCGTTCACTTCATCCGTCTGCTGCTTTAAGCGACGATCCACTTCAGCCAAAGTTTCG